>DASRNO010000092.1:0-4819 GCA_035647375.1 Bacteroidaceae bacterium | reverse complement strand
GAATTTGTCTAGGATAATTTTTTCGCCAAAACGTTTTGATACATTAGATATGTCGAAAATTTTTTTACCTATATAAGATGCTTTTGTATCAATATTCAACCTCTCTTGTTGTTTTGCTTTAACCCTCTCTTCAAGCTGATAAAAAGACTCTTTTCTAAAGCGTGATTTTGTACCCCGGGCAGATGGCATACGGCGCATCCATTCAAGCTCTTTTGCAAATAGATTTTTATCTCTGTCGTATTGTAAATTTGTGGCATCAATTCGCTCCTCTCTCTTAGAAAGGAAATAACTATAATTACCAGAGTAGGAGTAGGCTTGCATATTGTCAATTTCTATAATACGATCACACACCCTATCAAGCAGATATCTATCGTGAGTTACCATAAGCAGTGTAAGGCGGTTTTGTGAAAGATACTCTTCAAGCCATTCGGTTATCTCAATATCAAGATGGTTTGTGGGTTCGTCAAGTATTAGAAAATCGGGCTCTGAAATCAGAGCGTTGGCCAGTGCTATCCGTTTTATCTGACCTCCAGAAAGTTTTTCTACAGGTTTATCAAACTCCACAATGCCAAGACGGGTAAGAATCTGTTTTATCTTAGACTCATAATCCCAAGCATTCTGGGCATCCATTTGAGCCATAGCACTATTAATATGGTTATTATTGTTGCTTTCTATAGCTCTCTGATAAGCCGATATTGCTTGTAATGCTGGCGAATCACCTGTATAACATGCTTCAAGTACGTTTATACCTTTGGGAAAAGTGGGCGACTGATTAAGATAGGATATTTTTATATCTTGTTTGAATGTAATATTGCCCTGTTGATACTCTTCACTTCCGGTAATAACATTAAGAAGAGTTGTTTTGCCTAATCCGTTATGAGCTATTAGCCCCACTTTTTCACCCTCGTTAATATATAGACTCAGATTTTCAAATAGGACCAGATCTCCAATAGATTTGTAAAGAGACTCAACCTGTATAATACCCTCCATTAATTTTCCGGCTTATAATCATTAACATGTTGAAAAGCGTAAGATAATTCGGAACCAAAAAGAACTATAAACCATGCCACATTGAGCCATATCATCATAAAAGGGATGGCCGCTACAACTCCAAAAACGTTGTTAAGACGATTGAAAAATATTTGAGTTTCAACATATATCCATTGGAAAAGAGAGAACATCAGTGCAGCAATCAAAGCTGCTTGAAAGGCTTTTGATAAAGTAACCTTTGCGTTGGGTATAAATTTGTACATCATTGTTAGAACAAGTGATATACATACATAGACAAGTAACCATGATAGCCACTTGGAAATACCTTCCCATATAGGAATAGTGATAAGATTTCCTATCAAACCTTGACTATTGGAAAATAGAAGTGTTGTTGATAAAAACATAACTACAACAAATGGTAGTAGAAATATAATGGCCATATATGCACTTAGTCTTTTAAAAAAACTTCTTGATACATCTACTCTCCATACATGGTTAAATGTTTTTTCTACCTGAATCATAAGCCAAAAAACAAGCCATACAAAACACAAAAAGCTTATAATACCAAATTTGCCCTGATTCGTTACGGCAATAACATTACCAGCATATTCAAGAGCATGTCTGATGGCCTGTTCTTGATCAGAAAAATTTAAAAGTAGCAGCGATTCCAGTTTGTCTCCTATGCCAAAGCCTTTGGTAATGGTAAATGCCACCGCTAAACAAGGAATGGCCGCAATCGAAGAGAAAAAAGCTAGAGCAACAGCATGATAACCAACTTTATGGCTATAGAAAAATTTTAATGCCATAATAAAAATTTTGAGACGTTTTATAATACGTGCTCTAAATTTTCCCAGCTCATTAACATTAGTTTCCCAAATACCTGAGTTGAGAAAGTTTTTGATGTTTTTTATTGTTTTTCTTCCCCTCATAGGGTTGTAAAGTTACAAATATTTGTTAGAAAGATACTCTAATGCCATTCTGTACCCTTCGAATCCGTAACCACAAATGGTTTTTTCGGCGTATAGCGATACGTAAGAGAACTTTCTGAACTCTTCTCTATTGCCTATATCGCTTAGGTGAACCTCTACAACAGGTAGAGCAACTGATTTTAGCGCATCAAGAATAGCTATGCTAGTATGAGTATAGGCGGCAGGGTTGATAATAATAGCCTGATAATTGTTAAGAGATTGTTGTATTTTGTCAACAATAGCCCCTTCGTGATTTGACTGAAATAGATCTAGCTCAAATCCAAATTCTTTTGCAGATAACTTAATAAAATCTTGAAGAGAAGAGAAGTCATTCTTACCGTAAATTTCCGGTTCTCTTATTCCCAACATATTCAAATTGGGACCGTTAATTACAATTATTTTTCTCATATAAATATTATTATATTATTTCTGAATAGGTACCGAAATATTTGAACTGCTCTTCGCAATGGTCAAGTTCGCTTATAAGAGAGGCGAACTTATCGTTATATATGGAAATTTCAATATCAAAATAAAATACAAATTCAAAATCGCGGTTGGGAATAGGGCGACTTTCAAGTTTCACAAGATTTACTCCTATGGAGTTAAATCTAGATAGAACACGAAAAAGAGTTCCGGGTTTGTGTGGTACTACCATCATGATACTTGTTCTATTTGCGCCCGGATATATTTTTGCCTCCTTAGAGATACATATAAAACGGGTATAGTTACTGTCGTAATTCTGGATATTCTCTGCAAGGATATCCATATTGTATAGTTCGACACAGTTTCTTGAAGAGATAGAGGCGGAGGTTTTACTCCTATCTTTAGCTACCTGCATGGCGGCCATAGCCGTATTTTCGCAGGGTAGTACCTGTACATCTTTTAACGATCCAAGATATCGGGAACATTGAATGATTGCCTGCGGGTGAGAATATATAGTCTTTAAATCGCTCATTTTCATCCCTTTTGCGCCAAGCAGCAGATGATCTACCTTAATTCTTGTGCTTCTTACTATATAGACATTGTATTTTACAAGAAGATCGTATATCTCGTTTACAGATCCGGCCGTAGAGTTTTCTATAGGCAGCATTCCATATTCGCATAGACCATTGTTGAGCATTCGTATAACACCTTCAAAAGAGTTGTTGAACATAATTTCAGGAATTTCGAATAGACGTTCGGCTGCATATTGCGAATATGATCCCTCGCATCCTTGACAAGCTACAGTAGCACGTTTGGGAAAAGATATGGGATCGGCGTAAATTAGTTTTGATAACTCTTGATATAGTGGCGACTCTTTCTCTTTATGCATTGCTTCGTAAGCCTTGCTGATATCAAAAATAGATCTGTAGAGTGAACGCCCGAACTCTTCTAAATGTGAAGGTAGAGCTTTTGAGATTCTGGTAAGAACCTCGCGCTCTCTACTGCTGTTATTTACCGGTAGGTTACGTATTCTTTTGTATTCGCCAACCTTATCTACTACATCCATCCTTTTAACGAATAATTGACATATACTATCGTCTATATCGTCTATTTCTTTTCGTAAATCTTCAATATTAATATTATAGTTATTCATATTATTATCTAACACAGTAATATTTCCGCCAAGTAGGGAGAAGTCATCGTAAAAATGTGGGTATGATTTATTTACACATTCGGCATCAACTATGGTAACATCATTTTTTGTTACAGATGATGCTATAGCAGCCGCCATAGCTATTCTGTGGTCGTACGATGGATTAATTACTGCTCCTTGGAGTTCACCTCCCACAATAGTGAGGGTGTTTTTATCTGCTTTAGAGGTTATCTTGAAGTTATCTAATATTGACTGAATTGCGGCTATCCGATCGCTTTCCTTGATTCTTAAGCGTTCTATATTGATGAATTTTGTCTCGCCCTTAGCACAAGCGGCAGCGATTGAGAGTGCGGGAACCAAATCGGGAGTATCGGCGCAATCTATTATAGTACCATGCAGTTCTGAAGGCTTTGATAATACAAAATTTTCTCCTACAACTATCTCTGCACCCATCTTTCTAAGTGCATCGACACATTTTTTATCGCCTTGATATGAATTGGTATAATCTAAATTTTTACACTCTATTGGGTTACTACCAATAGTACCGGCTACAATCCAAGATGACGCTGCAGACCAGTCGCCCTCTATATTAATTGTTCCCGGCGAGATAAATTTTTGTCTTCCGGGTATTTTTAATCCATTTTTAGTGCGTTCAACATCTATACCAAATATCTTTAACGATCCTATGGTGATGTTGATATAAGATTCGCTCTGAACTTCTCCGGTAAAAATTATGTTACTATCTCTATCTGCAAGAGGAAGTGCTAAAAGTAATCCTGAAATAAATTGTGACGAAATATTTGCTGCTAAAGTATACTCTCCTCCGGTTAAAACTCCTCTACATTCTAAAGGCATTTTCCCGTTTTCGCTCATTGTCACTCCATGTTCTACCATCTGCTCATATAGTGGTGATAACGGACGTTCGGGTAATCTGCCTCTTCCCGTGAATATGGCATCGGCCCCTAAAATAGCGGCTACAGGTAGAAGAAAACGTAGGGTTGATCCACTTTCGCAACAATTAAGAATTTGTTCTTTTGCAACCTTCTCAATGGGTACAACTGTAAACTCTCCATCGGCATACTCAATATTGGCTCCTAAGGCCCTAAGGCACATTGCAGTGGCCTCTATATCCTCGTTTAATTTATCACACACAATTTTGCCAGGTTTATCGGCCAATGCAGCACATATAAGTACTCTGTGGGCTACGGATTTTGATGGGGGAGCAATTATAGATCCCTTTAGATTTCCATTTATTTTAAGAATCATATTTCAGTATCTTTAAGTA
>DASRNO010000091.1:0-27733 GCA_035647375.1 Bacteroidaceae bacterium | reverse complement strand
CTCTATTTCTACCAACTAAAAGAGGCTAACCACCACTAAACATATCAAATTTTTTTTTGATATGTTTTTCTAAAGGAGTGCGCCAATCTGTGTCGGCTATAACGTTAAAAACATTAAATCCACATTTTGATGCTGCTTTGCAATTAACCTGAGAATCGTCAACAAAAAGAGTCTCAGAGGGATTAATCTGTGCCAAAGAGGCAACTTTCAAGAAAATGTTATAATCTGGTTTAGCCATCTTAAGAGTATGAGAATAGAACATATTCTCAAAAAAAACTTTCATTGTCATATTACTGTTTAGATGGAGCTGACACTCGCCTAGAGAGGCATGCAAGGAATTTGTGTTACTTAGCAGAAAAAGGCGATATTTTTTTTTTAATTCTAACAGAGCTTTTAATTTATAATCGGGTGTTTCACGAAGTATAGAGTTCCATGCATCAACTATTTTTATATCTGACACCTCTATACCAAGCATTTTTTTTACTCTATAAATAAAATCTTGTTCAGATATCAAGCCCTTCTCAAACTCTTTAAATAGAGATTCGTTATTAAACGTTGTACGAATCTTTTCTAACGTATACCCACTCAATTTTGAAAAATTCGATACACATAAGGCAAAGTTAATATGTTTTATAACGCCTCCCCAGTCAAAAATTATATTTCGTATCATCTTTAACTAAACAATGGCTTTTTTGGTTATACCATAAAATTCAAACTATATCTTTTTAATTCAATGATAAAAACTCAAGATAACGGCGTATCTGGTTTTCAAAAGAGAAGTCCGAAGAGCAAGCCATTACACAATTCTCTTTGAAATTATTATATTCACTCTGAGGTAAAGAGATTATCTTAATAATGTTTGCCTTAAGGCCTGAAAAGTCACCAGGATCCGATACTAAACCCACTTTGTATTGTTTAACTATTTCAGCTCCTTCACCTCCTCCACAAAACAAAACCGGAACTTGTATTGACATAAGATCAAATATTTTTGATGGAACAGCTCCTTTAATTCTTACCTTTAATGGAACAATAGAGGCATGATGTTTAATCTGCTCTTCTACAAGATGTTTTTTTTCAAGATAGCCATGATAAAACACACCATTGTCCCTATTACGTAAAAAACCCTCTATCTCCTTTACCTGATTACCACCTCCATAAATATGAAATTCCGCACCAATCTCTTTAAAATCGATGTTTTTTATTATTCCCAATACATCCTGGGCCAAACCCAGAAGCCCTGCGTAAATAATAGAGAAGGGTTTACCTGTAACAGTTTTATTTTCTATCTCAAAGGATCTCTGTAAATTTCTGTATAAAAAGTATTTTTTATTAGGTGCTATACTCTCTATATGCTCAATAATTTCTCTGCTTTGCCCCTGAAACATGGTGTTTCTACGATATAAAAACTTTTCCATAAACACCATCACTTTTTGCATTACACCTCCTCTTTTTATAGCTCCTAACTCTACGGCTGAGAGAGGCCAAAGGTCTGAAACATTCAATATTGTTTTTTTTCTATACACCATTCTAAACAGAATTGTAGCAGAAAACGCCACCATAAGAGGTGGTGATTGAATTATAACATAATCATACTGCAATATCCTCCTCCTTTTAAAGGCAAAAGTCCACATTGTTAGACCAAAAGTACACATACTAAAAAACCTCTTAAAAGGGTTTTTAGACACAGTAGGGAATGTCCAATATCTAAAAACATTAATACCGCCAATATTTTCGTGTTTTGAAAATTTTCCTCTATACTTATTAAAAATTACTCCTTTAGGATAATTTGGCAAGCATGTCAAAACATCTACATCCGTATTAAATTGTCTCATCCCTTCGGCCATATTCATAATTCGATAAGGAGCTGCTCCAAGTTCCGGATAATAGTAGTTCGACACTATAAGTATTTTCATAATTACAATGATCAGATAATATCTGAGGAGAGCTTCTCTACTATTCTTGCAGAAGCCTTGCCATCGCCATACGGGTTTACTGATTTGCTCATTTTTTCATAAGCTATATTATCGGTAAGAAGATTGGATATATTTAAAATTATTTTGTCATAATTAGCTCCCACCAACAACACTGTTCCTGCATCTATGGCCTCGGGACGTTCTGTGGTATCACGCATTACCAATACTGGTTTGCCTAAACTGGGAGCCTCTTCTTGAATACCACCGCTATCTGTAAGTATTATGTAAGATTTTTCCATAAGGAATACAAAACTCATATATTCCAAGGGTTCAATAAAAAATAGGTTGTCGTTTTTTTTCAAATCTGAACCGAATACCGATAATACTGAATTACGTACATTTGGGTTTAGATGCATGGGGTAAACAAAATCCACATCGGGATATTTTTGAGATAATGTTTTAATAGCCGAACATATATTTTTAAATCCATCACCAAAATTTTCCCTACGATGCCCTGTAATTAAAATTAGACGTTTACCTTTCAATAGTCGGGTAACATCATATCCCGCTTGATACAGTTCTGTTTCCAGATTTCGTTTAATATTATTATCGTTTTTTATCTTATCTACCACAATATGCAATGCATCTATTACAGTATTTCCTGTAATAGAGATACTATTTGCATTAACGTTCTCTCTTATCAAATTATCATGGCTAAGTTGTGTAGGTGCAAAATTACAAGTTGCAATTCTACTGGTTATTTGGCGATTAACCTCCTCTGGCCAAGGACTATATATGTTGTGTGTACGTAAACCCGCCTCTATATGACAGACCGGTATTTTCATGTAAAAAGCGGACAATGCTGTAGCAGAGCTTGTAGTAGTATCGCCATGAACTAACACCCAGTCAGGATTTATCTCTTTTAAAACATCTCTAATACCAAGAAGAACACCTGCGGTTATATCGAACAGATCCTGACCCTGTCTCATAATTTTCAGATCATAATCGGGAGTTATATCAAATATATTAAGAACTTGGTCGAGCATCTCTCTATGCTGTCCAGTAACACAAACAAAAGTCTTGAACTTGTTGGGATGTTTCTGGAACTCTTTAACCAGAGGTGCCATTTTGATAGCTTCTGGACGGGTTCCAAACACTAACATTATTTTTTTCATACTATTTTTTAATTCCACAAAAATCCAGAATGATTTTTCCCGAATCTTCTTTAAGAGATTTAAATGGAGTGTGTGCAACTAAAAAGACAACAATATCTGCCTTTTGGTAAGCTTCTATGTATTCTGTTAATTTATAAACATTATGAGCCTGAACATTAGGCTCAACAACCATAATTCCCGAATTATTGCCAGCTTGCATTACTTTAGCCACTATCTGTTTTGCCGGAGATTCTCTTAAATCATCTATATCCGGTTTAAAAGCTAATCCCATCATAGCTACCTTAGGCTTACGCCCTTTTCTCAACTCGAATTCGAGCATAGCGTTTTCTACTTTTTCGGCACACCAACATACTTTGTAGTTGTTCGTAATACGAGCTTGATATATAAGACGGGATTCAGCCGGAAATTCAGATGTTAAAAAATAGGGATCAACAGCTATGCAATGTCCACCAACTCCACATCCTGGCCATAAAATATTAACACGAGGATGTTTATTAGCCAATTTTATCAACTCCCATACATCAACACCAGCCTTATCGCAAATTAAAGAGAGTTCATTGGCAAAAGCTATTTGAACGTCGCGTGATGCATTCTCTGTCAATTTACACATTTCAGCCGTCTTAGTATCTGTTGAATAGAGTGCTCCTTTAACAAAATGAGAATAAAACGTTTTTGCCTTATCTGCCGATGCCTTATCAATACCACCTATAACTCTATCATTATTAATCAGTTCATAAATTACATTTCCCGGCAAAACTCTCTCAGGACAGTACGCTATATAGATCTTATCTTTTAATTCCGGACGTATTTCAAAAATAAGAGCTGCCATTCTGTCGGTAGTGCCCACAGGCGATGTAGACTCTATTACAAAAAGATCACCCTCTTTAAGATAAGGTATAACCGAACGAGTTGCAGATTCAACATACGAGGTATCTGGTTTACGATCTCCTTTAAAAGGAGTTGGTACTACAATAAAAAAAGCATCGGCTGTTTTCGGTTGTGTAAACGCTTTAAATTTACCTTTAGACAATACATATTTAAGCATCTCCTCCATTCCGGGCTCAACTATATGAAGCTTACCTTTATTGGTCATTTCAACAACTTCTTCATTAATATCGACTCCTATTATATCAACATCATGCTTAGCGGCAAGAATGGCAGTTGGAAGTCCAATATAGCCCAGACCTATGAAACACGCTTTCATATTTTTGTTCAAATAAACTTTACTTTACTAAAAATTCATATACATCTGCAAATATACGTCATATTCGGGCAATATTTAAATTTCTTGCCACTTAACTTTCATAAAGACATAGGTATATTTGTCCTCATTTTTTTACGCATTACTCTTTCCATAAAAAGAGCCAATACGGTGCAAAAAAATATTTGAAAATGTGATCGAATTTTACGATAAAGATTTCGTAAAGTTATACTACCGTAATAAATTAACTAAAGCTAATACCACTGTGGCTAAAGAGGCCGATGTAGAACCAACACTCATAATTTCGGCAGTACTCATACCTTTAGATTCAGGTTTTTTAGGCACAATTATTTCGCATCCCGGTTGAATCAGATCGCTAACTCTTCTGTTGGCTTTGGTAACAGTTCCATTCATATATACTATATAGGCTTTAGATTTTCTTGCATCATTACCGTATCCTCCAGCCTGATTAATGTAATATTTTAAGCTTTTTCCTTTCTGATAAGTTGTTGTATTGGCATACATCACCTCTCCACTAAGTTTTACCGTATTCGAAAATTGTGGAATTACCAAGCGATCTCCCTCTCTTAAAACTATATCAGTACTAGAGCCTGGCTCTGCAAGAGCTTTGTCAAGCTCAATACCTACAGGATAAGATGTCTGGCTTGCCATTGTTTGTATTATATTTAAAGAGTCCTGTTTGTTTACAGCCTGTTGTAGCGCCGTTTGAATAACTATTTCTAGGCGTAATTTTTCATCTTCAGTCATCATACGTTCAAGGCTGGCGCCTTTTGTATAGGCCTCTGGAGTCAAACCTCCGGCCATCTCTACAAGCTCACTTAAACGTTGATTCTTTTTAGTCATAGCATAAGAGCCACTGAAAACAATCTCACCTTCTACTCTTATGTTTTGTTGCTTATAATAACCTGGGCTTTGACGCACATAGACCTCATCAAACGGTTCAAGTCTAAAATCGGATTGACCATCAATAACCAAACCGTCTGTTACCGGAAAGGAGAAATATTCCGATAGTCTATCTTTGCTAGTCATTGATCTGTGATCTTTAATTCTTCTGGCAATGTCTATTTTAGAAACAGAGGCTGTCTCTTTTAAACCTCCGGCAAGTAAAATAAAATCCTCAATAGACATATTTTCCAAAAATTGGTATGTTCCGGGAAAAGCCACCTCTCCAAAAATTGTTAAAACTGGCAACTCTCGAACATCCTCAACACCGGGAATAAACAAAACATCATTTTTTCTAAGATCAATATCTGTAATTGTTCCATCCATTAATGCGGTTAAATCAATTGGAATATTCTCTAATGTTTTATCCGGTTTCGTGCGGTTAAGTATTCCTCGATTTAAAAATGCGTCTTCTCTTAACCCACCACTAAACTCTATTAAACTTTTAACTGTTTTTATATTTTCCCCCATCTGAAAATTACCAGGCCGATTGACAGCACCCCTAATTTCAACCATATTCGAAAATGTAGTCTGTATAGAATCCACAGATATAGAATCACCATCCATAAGCAGGAATGTTTTCTGCTGTTCTGCATTCAAGGTGAATATCTCTCTCTCTACCGTTCCCATGCGTACTACTCTAATATCGCTCTTATAAGCATCGCCTGAAAATCCCCCGGAATACTCCAAAAGTTTACTGACAGACTCCTCTGGGCGCATTTCGTAATACATAGGTCTTTTTACTTTACCCGTAATATTAACCAGATTCATATACGAATTTACAACTACCACATCGTTGTCTTCTAAACGAATATCTTTATCTATATTCCCATTCAGTATATAATCGTAAATATCATACGATACTACCTCCTTATTATCTCTATAAACTTTAACGGAACGTAGAGTTCCTATTTGATTTACTCCTCCAGCCTGATAAAGTGCATTAAAAACTGTAGCAAAAGATGAGATAGAATAAGTTCCCGGAGTCTCAACCTCACCCATCACATGTATCTGAATAGTTCTGTTCTGTCCAAGTGTAAGGGTAATATCAGAATTTGGCTGTTCAATATTAATACCTGAATATATTTTTCCAAACTCTTTTTTCAGTAGAGAATTAGCCTCTTTTATAGTCATGCCATTAAGGGAAATGGGTCCCAAATTACTCACCACTATTCTACCATCTGGCGAAATAACCTCTCTAACTGTAGATTCTGAAGCACCCCATATATCTATAATCACCTCATCGCCGGGGCCAAGCCTGTAATTAGGAGGTGTGGCCAAGTTATAACTGGCCTCGAAAGAAACCTCTCTATTTTTGAAAATATTGTGACCAAATATCTCTTTTATAGGCTTCATTTTAAGCATTATAGAATCAAGAAAAAGAGGCCCCATCTCGCCTGTAAGGTAATCCTGACGCTCAGAAAAAGTCAAATTTCGTATTCTTCTTCTCTCCTCTTCAAGTTCTATCAAATTATTATCACCTTTAACGGGCGATGTACGAGTTCTAGCCGTCTCTGTAATCGTACCGCCTATTGTTCCGGTAAGTTGTTGTTTTTCAACTTTTGTCTTTATTCGGTTAATTTGATCTACGGTTACCCCTCTTCTTAGTAATGAATTAACTATATATGATTGAGATTCACCCGTTTTTTGAGCACTAGTAATATATTCTATAACCTGGTCATCAGACATCTGAGCATGAGCCGCTAACGGTAAAAACAGTAGTAAAATTGCAAGAATTACTTCCGAATATCTTCTTATCATATCTGAATTAAAATTTTTTTCCGCTGATTATTGACCAGGCGGTTTTAAGAATAATGGTAAAATCCAACCATAACGAACGGTTGTCAAGATAATCAAGATCCATTTTCAATCTTATCAACATCTTTTCCATTGTATCTGTGTAACCATTATATAGAGTTGCTCGAGATGTCAAACCCGGACGCATAAGATAGATATATTGATATTCGTCGGTCACACTCTCTATCTGTTCTATAAAAAAAGCTCTTTCAGGTCTTGGTCCTACAAAAGACATATCTCCCTTAAGAACGTTCCAAAGCTGCGGTAACTCATCCAGATGATGACATCTCATAAATCTGCCTATTTTAGTTATCTGTCTGTTTCTCTCCTCTTCCATGCGAGGTATTCCTGATACCTCTGCATCGGTTCTCATTGAGCGGAACTTGTATATTAAAAAAGGCTTTCTTTTATAGCCTATCCTCTCCTGACTATATATAACAGGACCTTTGTCAAATAAAAGTATCACAAAAAACAGTAGTAATAAGGGAGACAATAGAATCAAAGCGATAAAAGAGAATACTAAATCGAACATTCGTTTGAAAAATCTCTGGACTCCATTCATGGCGTCAAAATGCACTTTGTTATCAACAGAGACTACAGGTTCATACCCAATTTTGTTAATTATTATATTACGCATGACAGATTATTAATTCATCACATTCTATAACGGAATATCGTGTTATTAATTGCGCAAGTGATACGTTTTTTTTAAAAACTAAAAAAATGGCAGAAAAAACACTATTTTTGCGTTCCGGTTTAAACAGCCGCAAATTTAATAATTATAACTAGCACTCCGAAACAAACTTACTTAATTATTGATTATGAAAGCATTTGTATTTCCAGGACAAGGTGCCCAATTTCCCGGTATGGGGAATGATCTATATGATCAATTTGAATGGGCAAAAGAACTCTTCGAAACAGCCAATGAGATAATGGGATTTAAAATTTCCGACATTATGTTCAATGGTGTAGAGCAAGATCTTCGCCGCACAGACATAACTCAACCTGCAGTCTTTATTCACTCAGTAGCAGTAGCCAAATCGCTTGGCGACTCTTTTTTGCCTGATATGATAGCAGGTCACTCTCTCGGAGAGTTCTCGGCTCTTGTAGCAGCTGGCTCTCTCTCTTTTAATGATGGTCTTGAACTGGTAAAAAAAAGAGCTTTTTCAATGCAACAAGCTTGTGAGAAAAATCCAGGTACAATGGCTGCTATAATTGCCTTATCCGACGATAAAATCGAAGAAATTTGTAACGAGCTTAACAACAAAGGATTGATTGTTGTACCCGCTAACTTTAACAGCCCTGGACAAGTGGTAATCTCCGGATCATTGGATGCCGTAGATATAGCATGCAAAAAAATGCTTGATGCAGGAGCAAAGCGAGCTTTACCACTCTCTGTAGGGGGAGCTTTTCATTCACCGCTTATGAATCCTGCTAAAGAGGAGCTTGAAGATGCTATTAACTCCGTAACATTCAATATACCCAAATGCCCTATTTATCAAAATGTTGACGCTATTCCAAACAACAATCCGGAATCAATAAAATTAAAGCTGGTCAAACAACTTAATTCACCGGTAAGATGGACTCAAAGTGTTATAAACATGATTAAAGACGGCGCGGATGAATTTACTGAATGCGGGCCGGGAAATGTACTGACAGGATTAATAACAAGAATTCAAAAATCAATGGTTTAACCGGGGAATACAGATTTTTTTTCACTCTTTTAGATCACTATATATAAAACATGAGAAAAATAACTATTTATCAAATTTTATGCAGAGTGTTTGGAAACGGTAACAGCAATAATAAGCCAAACGGATCTATTTATGAAAACGGTTGCGGTAAAATGAACGGTATTTGTAATAAAGCGCTAAAAGAGATAAAGAATATGGGTATAACTCATATATGGTTTACTGGATTGATTGCACACGCATCAAAAACAGATTATTCCAATTATGGTATTCCCCCTAGCCACCATAACACGGTAAAAGGGGTGGCGGGATCTCCCTATGCCATACGCGATTACTACGATATAAATCCAGATCTGGCGGAATCAATTCCTGATAGAATGAAGGAGTTCGAAAATCTAGTAGAGAGAGTTCACAAGATGGGACTTAAAATTATTATTGATTTTGTTCCCAATCATGTTGCCAGAGAATACCGCTCAATAAACAAACCTGCACATATAAGTGATCTTGGAGCTAACGATGATATCGGCAAAAGTTTCCATCCAAACAATAATTTCTACTATATAGTTGATCAAGCTCTTTCAGGGCCGATAGAATGGGGCGATTATAACGAAAAACCGGCTAAAGCTACCGGAAATGATAAATTCACCTCCAGCCCAAATTATTACGACTGGTACGAAACGGTAAAAATTAATTATGGAGTTGATTATGTGAATAATTTTTCTGAACATTTTAATCCTATTCCAGACACTTGGAAAAAAATGAAAGATATACTCTCATTCTGGGCTTCAAAAGGAGTGGATGGATTTAGATGCGATATGGCCGAAATGGTTCCTATACAATTCTGGGAATATTCAATCAAATTTATAAAAAGAAAATATCCGCATATTCAATTCATTGCAGAGATATATAATCCGGGTTCTCTCTCAAAATATGTCTCTATCGCAAATTTTGATTTTATATATGATAAAGTTAGTCTTTACGATACATTAAGAGCTGTAACTTGTGGTAACGACTCGGCAACCGCTATAACTAGATGTTGGCAAAGAACTGGAGATGTAGGCAATAATTTGCTTCATTTTATGGAAAATCACGACGAACAACGAATAGCTTCAAGTTTTTTTGCCGATTCAGCAGAAAAAGGACGGCCTTCAATGATTGTATCAGCCTGTTTTGACACCTGTCCAGTTATGATATATTCAGGGCAGGAATTAGGTGAACGGGGAATGGAGAGTGAGGGATTCAGCGGTTGTGATGGTAGAACCTCTATTTTTGACTATTGGTCTGTAGACACCTTACAAAGATGGTACAACAACGGAAAGTTTAATTACACATTGTTGACTAAAGAGGAAAAGGAGTTAAGAAATTTTTATTCGTTACTTTTAAAAATATGTACTACAGAAAAATCTATAAGCAGAGGAAAGTTTTTTGATTTAATGTACGTCAATCCCTACTCTTCTGAGTTTAATCCTCATAAGTATTATGCATTTTTTAGAAGTTTCGGAAAAGAGTTAATTCTAATTGTTGTAAATTTTGACGATAAATCATCTATGGTTTCGATATTTATTCCAGAACACGCTTTTGATTATTTAGCTATTAAAAGAGGAGGTAAACGCAAAGCCATAGAGCTAATTTCAGGTCTTGAAGAGGAGATAATTCTTTTACCAGACGCCACTCTTACTACTAAGGTACCGGCTAACAACGGTATAATTCTAAAAATACTCTAATCTAATTAAGCAGTTACATTTATTAGCCTATAAAATAGACTCTATACTGCAATTATTTAAATTCGTCCCAACTCTTAATTGGAATATCCTCTATCTCTATCTCGCAAAATGCATTAATAAACGTACTAGCCAATCGAGCATTCGTTATCAACGGAATATTCAAATCTATCGCCGCCCTCCTTATCTTATAACCGTTAGTCAATTCCCTTTGGGTTAAGTCTTTAGGAATATTTACTACCATATCAATACTTTTATTATGAAGCATATCTAGAGCTTGTGGCTTCTGTCCCTCATCGCTAGGCCAATAAACACATATATTGGGTACACCATTTTCCTTAAGAAATTTAGAGGTGCCGCCTGTAGCAAAAAGATTATAACCTTTGTCTCTCAAAGTTTTAGCTGCATTAAGCATTTCTGCTTTTTGCTTAGCAGTACCAGTAGATAACAGCACATTTTTCTTAGGAATTCTATAGCCTACAGAGAGCATTGCCTCCAAAATAGCATATCTGGAGTCATCGCCAAGACAACCAACCTCTCCTGTCGATGCCATATCAACACCAAGTACAGGATCAGCCTTTTGTAACCTATTAAAAGAGAATTGAGAAGCTTTGATTCCAACATAATCAATATCAAAAAGATTCTTTTCCAGTGGAGTTACAGGAATACCCAACATTACCTTTGTAGCTATCTCAATTAAGTTGATTTTTAAAACTTTGCTTACAAAAGGAAAGCTTCTCGATGCTCTCAAATTACACTCTATAACTTTAATATCGTTCTCCTTAGCAAGATATTGAATGTTGAAAGGGCCACAAATATGTAGCTCTTTAGCTATCTGTTTACTTATTCGTTTTATACGTCTAACAGTCTCAACATATAGCTTCTGAGGTGGAAATTGAATAGTAGCGTCTCCGGAGTGTACGCCGGCAAATTCTATATGCTCACTTATGGCATACGCCACTATCTCTCCATCTCTTGCCACAGCATCCATTTCAACCTCTTTGGCACCTTCTATAAAACGGCTTACTACTACCGGATGCTGTTTTGAAACATTAGAGGCCAGATTTAAGAAACGTTCAAGCTCCTCCTCATTGCTACATACATTCATTGCCGCTCCTGAAAGCACATACGATGGACGTACAAGTACAGGAAAACCCACTTTTTCAATAAACTTTTTAATGTCGTCCATAGATGTCAACTCTCTCCATTCAGGTTGATCAACCCCTATACGATCAAGCATTGCCGAGAACTTTTCACGATCTTCAGCATTATCTATATAATAGGCCGATGTTCCTAATATAGGAACTTTCATATTGTCAAGACGTATTGCTAAATTATTTGGAATCTGTCCTCCTGTTGACACAATCACCCCATATGGACTCTCAAGCTCAACAATATCCATAACACGCTCTAAAGAGAGTTCGTCAAAATATAGGCGGTCGCACACATCATAATCTGTTGAAACAGTTTCAGGGTTAAAATTTATCATTATACTTCTGTAACCCTCTTTACGTATAGTATTCAATGCCTGAACTCCACACCAATCAAACTCTACCGACGATCCTATTCTATATGCACCCGACCCCAACACAATAATTGATTTATCATCCTTTTGAAATGGTATATCGTGAGCACAACCGTTATAAGTCATATATAGATAGTTAGCCTGCGCTGCATATTCCCCTCCTAAAGTATCAATCTGTTTAACATAGGGTACAACACCTAAAGATTTACGTTTGTCTCTTACCGCCAGTAAACCAGCATCAACTCCATTAATCTTTTCCTGACCTATAGCGCGTGAAATTTGAAAATCAGAGAACCCCGCTTTTTTGGCCTCTATAAGTCTCTCTTTAGTTAGATTATCAACACCCTTTATCTCTCTTAATCTTAAATTAATATCGGTAATAGATTTTAATCTACTAAGAAACCATTTGTCAATTTTTGTCAACTCATGAATTCGGTCAATCGAATAACCTAACTCTAAAGCTTGACCTATAGCAAATAATCTTTTGTCTGTAGGTTCGTTTAGTTCCCTATCAATATCTATAAATGTAATCTCTCTATTCTCGACAAAACCATGCATTCCCTGCCCTATCATGCGAATTCCTTTCTGTATAGCCTCTTCGAAAGAACGCCCAATAGACATCACTTCACCAACAGATTTCATACTAGAACCTATCTCTTTGTCAACACCATGGAATTTTGAAAGATCCCATCTGGGCATTTTACAGACAATATAATCCACAGAAGGCTCAAAAAAATTCGTTGTGGTTTTTGTTATGGAGTTAACCAGCTGATACAAACTATAACCCAAACCTAATTTACATGCCACAAACGCCAGAGGGTATCCGGTGGCTTTCGAAGCTAATGCAGATGATCGGCTTAATCGGGCATTAACCTCTATAACTCTATAATCTTCCGATTGTGGATCGAATGCAAACTGTATATTACATTCACCTACAATACCTACATGTCTGGCTATTCTCTTTGTTAACTCACACAATTTATTTATTTCATGTGTAGTAAGTGTCTGAGTTGGAGCAACCACAATACTCTCTCCTGTATGTATTCCCAGAGGATCAAAATTTTCCATGCTGCACACAATAATGCAATTATCTTGACTATCGCGTACCACCTCAAACTCTATCTCCTTCCAACCCTTCAGACTCTTCTCTACAAGTATCTGATCAGAGAAAGATAGAGCTTTCTCTGCAAGAATGTCCAACTCTTCCTGATTATCACAAAATCCTGATCCTAAACCACCTAATGCATATGCAGACCTGATTATAACCGGATATCCCAGTTCTAGAGCAGCTGTACGAGCACTTTCTATTGACGAAACAGCGTGACTCTTAATAGTCAACACATTAATCTCATCAAGTCGCTTTATAAAAAGCTCTCTATCTTCGGTATCCATTATTGCATCCACCTGAGTACCAAGCACTTCTACGTCATACTTGTCAAAAACACCATTACGATACAATTCAACACCACAGTTTAAAGCTGTTTGACCACCAAAAGCTAAAAGAATAGCATCGGGTTTCTCTTTTGCAATAACTTTTTCCACAAAAAGCGGAGTTACCGGCAAAAAATATATTTTATCGGCTATTCCATCGCTTGTCTGCACTGTGGCTATATTCGGATTTATCAGAACAGTTAAAATACCCTCTTCTTTCAAGGCCTTAAGAGCTTGAGATCCCGAATAGTCAAATTCGCCTGCCTCTCCAATTTTAAGAGCTCCCGAACCCAACACCAATACTTTTTTATATCTATTCATAAAAATATTTTCAATACAACTTATAATCAAAGCTTTGAGACAAAATCGTCATATATAAATGCCGTATCTGTAGGTATCACATCAGATTCTGAGTGAAACATAGTACCGGACCAAGGTCTCTCCAAATGGGTAATTCCCTCTACTGAAGAGTCATTCAAATTTCTCATGTTTATGGCCCATCCATCGGGTAAAGAATCCTCTCGAATGGCATAATTATGATTTTGAGTTGTAATAAAACAGCGTTCAGTATTGTTCATTATTACTGGTTGATTCGATGTATGATGACCGAATTTTAATTTAAATGTATCCATTCCGGCCGCATGTCCAAGAATAAGACAACCCAAATCTATTCCCAAAAGCGGCAGATTGGTTCTTTGCATCACTTTCTGAACCATCTCTATTGTTCTACCACACATAGAGGGATTTCCCGGCCCATTACTTATAACAACTCCATTAAATTCCATATCGGAAAAATCGTAATCCCAAGGCACTCTAACAACACACAACCCTTTTTTTAAAAGGCTGCGTAAAATTCCCATCTTCAAACCACAATCTATCAGAACTATCTTTTTCCCCCCATCTGTCTGATATAATATAGGTTTAGAACACGAAACTTCTTTTACCAGATTATTAAAACTGTATGATTCCGGCATTGGTTGTTCCGGAAATACTATTTTAGCCGTCATCGTTCCATGAAGACGTAGATGTCTGGTTAATTCTCGTGTATCAACACCTGTCATTCCAACCACCTTTTCGCGTTTTAACCATTCTCCCAACGATTCCACCGCATTCCAGTGGCTAAAATATTCGCTATAATCACTAACAATCAGTGCTTTTGTATGAATCCGATCACTCTGAGTGTTAATAGTCAGGCCAAACTCATCCTTATCTGTTGACAATACTCCATAATTGCCGATTAAAGGATAGGTCATTATAAGCAACTGTCCCGCCCCACTTGGGTCAGTCAATAGTTCCGGATAACCAGACATGGCAGTGTTAAAGACTATCTCACCGCTTACAGGTTGTTCAAAACCAAAAGACTCACCTTGAAATGTAGTGCCATCAGCTAAAATCAGTGAAATTTTCATTAATATTTATTGTGATGTTCGTAATAATCTATGAACGCTTTGTTTACCATAATAGTGCCCCCCGGTGTGGGAAAATCACCACTAAAATACCAGTCGCCCGGATGATTTGGACAAGCTTTATGTAAACCTTCAATAGTTTGATATACAATTTTTATCTCAGAATTTGTATTGGGCGGAGTAAGCAGTTCGATTATCTTGTTAGATATCTCCTCTACGGTAAATTGCTCATAAATCTCCTTTACCTTATTTTCCACCCTATCATCGGGTAGATTCAACTGTTCTTTACATTTACAATAAACATCTGTTACCAGATGCCACAATCCTCTCTCCTCAAGTAGTGCCAATGTTGCTTTGAATGCGATAAACTGGTCCATACTAGACATATCTATACCATAATAGTCTGGATATCTAACCTGAGGAGACGAAGAGACAATTACAAGTCTCTTAGGATTTAGACGGTCTAAAATGCTGATTATACTCTCTCTCAAAGTGGTGCCTCTAACAATGCTATCATCTATAATAACCAGATTATCTACTTCCGGTTTTATTACACCATAAGTAATATCATAGACATGAGCTGCAAGATCATTACGGCAATCTCCCGAAGTGATAAATGTTCTAAGTTTTATATCTTTCCACGCAATCTTCTCATTCCTTATTCTCTGCGATAGTATTTTTTCTATCTGTTGATCGTCAGGATGATCTCCTAATGCTTTTATTTGCAATATCTTAAGTCGATTTAAATAGTCGTCAAAACCCTCAACCAAACCAAACGAAGCCGCCTCGGCAGTATTAGGTATAAATGAGAAAACAGTATGCTCAATATCTCCTTCTACAGCTTTAAGAACCGGTTCAACAAGCTGGCGGCCCAGTTCTTTGCGCTCTCTATAAATATCTATATCATTACCACGACTAAAATAGACTCTCTCAAAAGAGCATGGTAGCATAGCCTTCTGGGGTATTATCTGTTCAAGACGCATTTTCCCCTGTTTATTCACAATCAGAGCCTCTCCCGGCAAGAGCTCATTTACTTGATCCGCACTAATATTCATAGCCGTTTGAATAGCCGGACGTTCAGAAGCAACTACTATAATTTCATCGCTTTTATACCAGAATGCAGTTCTTATACCCCAAGGATCACGTATAGCAAAAGATTCACCACTACCAGTAACTCCTCCTATAACATAACCACCATCCCATATAGGGCTAGAAGTTTTTAACACATTTGCTATATCAAGATTCTCTTCAATATATCTTGTAATAGCCAGTCCCGTTAATCCACTATTCTCGGCTATCTTAAAAACACGTTCAACCTCTCTATCAAGCCTATGCCCTACCTGTTCTAACATGAAATATGTATCCGTATAGCTTCTTGGATGTTGACCATGCGATACAATCTCCTTAAACACCGTCTGTTCATTGGTTATCGTAAAATTACCGCACAAAGCCAAGTTCTTAGCCCTCCAATTGTTTCTTCTTAGAAAAGGATGAACAAAAGAAATACCCTGCCTCTGACGAGACGAATACCGCAGATGGCCAAGATAAAGATCACCAATAAAAGGAAAATTTTTAAGTATATAAGAATCGCTCTCCAATTTTTCTTTTGGAGTTTCTGAAATTTCAGCCTGTATACCATCAAAAATTTCACTTATAGCACCCGCCCCCAATGCTCTTTGACGGAACATATATTCATCACCGGGGTTTACCTTTAATTTTACAACCGCTATGCCAGCCCCTTCTTGCCCTCTGTTCTTCTGTTTTTCCATCATAAGATAGAGGCGCCCAAGACCATATTGGATTGTATTATATTTACGTCTGTAATAGCTAAGAGGCTTTAAAAGCCTTACCATTACCATCCCGCATTCATGTTTTATATGTTCCATTCAAAATAAGGTAATATTGAAAAATCGGTATGTTTATAAATATATTTTCTTAAAAAACAAAGAGAGACCGCAAAGGCGGGCTCTCTGGCTCTATTGTATTAACAAAAAAACGGCTGTACTGACATAAAATCGTCAAAACGGTCGTTTTATATATCTCTTTTAAAATCATGCCGCAAAATTACACTAATATTCTCTTTTAACAAAATTAGAACGCTCTTTACCCCTCAAAAAAACTCTAAATTTTAAGCACATACAATTGTTGAGAAATAGACAAAAAACCTCTAAATTTGCAGAGATGGAACCGCCAAAATAGCTCAGTTGGTAGAGCAACGCATTCGTAATGCGTAGGCCGCGGGTTCGAATCCCGCTTTTGGCTCTTTTCAATCCATGAATTACTACCCGAAAAACCTATTTCCCTTCCAATAACAGATCTATTTTTAAAAAAAGATTCTATCAAGTAAACAGACTAACTTATGTTCAGTAATTTTTTAGCATCTACTACAGCCTGATTAGCATCTACCGAATAAGCATCGGCTCCTATTTCTTTTGCAAAGGTCTCGTTTATAGGAGCACCTCCCACCATAATCTTTATCTTATCACGAAATCCAGCATCGCTAACAGCCTGAATAACATCTCTCATATAATTCATTGTTGTGGTCAACAAAGCAGATAAGCAGAGAATATTAGGTTTCTGTTCACGTACAGCCTGAACAAATTTTTCAGTTTCAACATTAATTCCAAGATTAACCACCTCAAATCCTGAGCCTTCAAACATAGATGCAACAAGATTTTTACCTATGTCGTGCAAATCACCCTTTACTGTTCCTATAACTATTTTTCCGTAATTAATACTGCTATCACCCTGAAGCATGGGTTTTAATAGATCTAAACAAGCTTTCATGGCCCTAGCCGACATTAATAGATTTGGAACAAATGCCTTACCTTCACCAAATCTGGCACCAATTATCTCCATACCCTTAATCATATAATCACTTATTAATGTCTGGGGTTGTACTCCATTTTGAATGGCCTCGTTAGCAATCTCAACCGCCACCTCCATCTTACCGGCTACTATTGCATCTGTAAGTTTCTGTAATTCCATTTCGTTTAAAATTTTTGTGCTAAGTTAATAATTTATCAAACATTATAATACACAAATTTTGTGCTAAGTGACACTTAAGATAATATAATAGAGTGAAATAGGGTTGTCAAAAAAATATTTGTCTATTTTTGCACACACAAAAAATATATTATTGGCATGATTAATGAAAATCGATTAAGAACCTGGGTGTTACCGCTGGCTATTGGCCTGGGCCTATTTTTTCATAATCAACTTTTCTCTTACTATTTTGTCACTCCATATCTACTTTTTGGAATGATGTTTTTTACCTGCTCAAAAATATCAGTTAGTAATATAAAATTTAAGCCTATACATTTCTGGTTGCTTATGGCACAAATAGTGGGAGGATGCACTATATATTTTATGGTTCGAGGTTATAATGAGGCTGTAGCTCAGGGACTTATGATGTGTGTTTTTACTCCAGTGGCGCTAGCTTCTCCTGTTGTAGGGGGGCTTTTAGGCGGTAATATAACACTCATGACAACCTATGTGTTAATTAGCAACGTTATTGCCGCCGTACTTGCTCCAATACTCTTCTCAATAATTGGAGCAAATAGTGGATATCCTATTATATCATCTTTTATTCACATTATTCAACGCACCACTTTTTTACTCATTGTACCTATGTTGATATCACTATTAATGAGGCGATTCACTCCTAAAACACATAAGGTAGTCTTAAAAATGGGGCCAGCCTCTTTCTATTTATGGGCGCTTTGTATGATGGTTCTTATAGGATCCACTTTTCATTCATTATTTTCTCAAACCGGTTCTACTAAAAAACATGAGATAATAATGGTCTTAGGTGCTCTTTTATTGTGTATTTTACAGTTCTTTTTTGGTAAAAAATTAGGTATTCGTTATGGCGATATGGTAGCAGGAAGACAGCTTATGGGACAAAAAAATACAGGAATAGGAATTTGGCTCACCATATCATTTCTAGATCCACTTGCCTCGGTGGCACCGGCGGCTTATATTATATGGCAAAATATAATGAATAGTGTTGAAATCTGGAGAGGCTCTTCAAAGAGGTAGTGCCATTAACATTTTACTATATATAAAATTACAGAGGCTATTCTTGTACAAAATATCCTCTGTAATTTTTATCTCTATAATTTATTAACTAAAGGGTTAAATTATAATCTTGTACCGCCTTAATCAACGCATCAATATTCTCTTTTTTGGCTCCCATCGGCAATCCGCCTCCAGTGCTCAGCAAAAGTCCATGATGCCCCCCGTTACTCTTTACATAGTTCTCTATAGTAGATTTTGTACTCTGATAAACTGTCTCAGGAGTTTCAGTCACCAACTGCATAGGCGGCACATTACCCATAAGCACTACACGATTTCCCGACATTGTTCTGGTTTTACCTATATCTTGTGTATGAGTAAAATTGAAAACATCTACTCCCATCTCCTCCAGATAAGGATAACATGAATCGGAAGTATAATCATTATGAAAATAGTGTCGCATTTCCGGAAACGATGAAAAAACCTCTTTCATATAGGGCATACACAATGTCTGGAAATCCTCAGGGCTAAAATAACCACATATATCGTCAAGTACCATTATTGCTTTTGCTGTCTTTACATTCTCAAGTTGAGCTTCAAGCCATAATTTCACAATTTTAGTAGTCTTTCTCAGCAACTCATCGGCAGCTTCGGGATTAGTCATCATTAGCATTAGCAACTGAGTAACAGTAAACATATGTGAAGCCACTGTAAAAGGGCCTCTGGCACATACCATATACACCTGTTCACCATCGTCCTCAAATTGTGATTGAAAAAGACGCTGCTGATTTAGAATTAAAGGCATCAATCCATCGGTTTTTGGATTGGGTATCTCTATATTTTTGAATAGTTCCGGTGCTTTGTCAAGATCTTCTGTTAATGGATGCATATGTGGAAGATTATCGTCAAAAAAACAGACTGGACAGCCAAAACCGCTAGGCTCTGCAGCCATACCATACTCTACCCACCATCCCGGAACAAATATAGCTTCACTAAAATCACGAATAATCTTACGATTATCCTCCATCCAGAGATTGTTTCTAGCATAATAATCAATAAAACCATGCCCACAATACCCCGGGATCCATGGACTATCTGCAATTAATCCCACAGAAATTTTTTCATTCTTGTGATCTATAGTCTCTTCTAATAATTTAATTTGATCAACATTCATTTTATAACTATTTAATTATTACTAATTGTTTTTTTATACTTACTGAATGGCAGAAAAAAATGCTTCGATATTCTCAAATGGCACATTCGGCGGAACGTCACATCCCGTTGATAAAATAAAATTTGAATGCCCCTTAGCTATTTTTCTTAATGATTCAACCATCTCTCTTACATATTCCGGAGTCCCCATCTTAACAACACCCACTGGGTCAATATTTCCCATTACGGCAATATCTACAGGAACTTTATCTAGAACTTTTTCCATATCTATTGAGTTTCCAAAATGTAGAGCAGCTGCACCTGTCGATATCATTGCGTCAGTACATTGTCCGTTGTTACCACAATTATGAAGAATTATAACAAAATCATCATCTTGTATCTCATTGACTATCTTTGAAATATAATTAGACGAAAAAGTTTGACAATCATCATTTGACAAGAGACCGGCAGCTGGTTCGGCAAAAACTACTCCTGCTGAACCGCATCTCTTTATCTCTCTACAATAAGACAAAATAAATTCTGTACACTTCTCTAGAAGCTCTTTTATAGTCTCCGGATCAATAAACATTGCCATCATAATTTCAGTCATGTCATATAGACGGCTAGCTAACGTAAACGGACCAATACAACCCCCAAAAAGCGGAATATCCAATGCAGTCGATGCCAACATATTGGCTTTTAAATATTCCGGAATGCGTCCGGAATCAATAGAGGGTATTATAAGATTTCTAACATCATTATTCGAATCAAAAAGCCTACCCGAAACAGTAGGAACCTCGTTGGGTTCAAAGAGTATGTTAGCTCCAAACGCCTCTGCTTCTAACGAAAGATCCATTATTGTTGTAGAGGCAATTAATTGAGGAAAGCGTTCACGCAAAGCCATAATTGCCTGAAAATGCACCTCTCCATCCGACACTGCGTCTATAACGCGCTTATTGACTAGCTCAATCCCAGGATTAGTCATAACGGGTATAACCGGAAAAGAGGAGGTCGATAAGAGTCTGCTAATTATCTTATTCATTTACTTTTTTACGGATAATATCTTTAATTTAAAATATCACTTGCCTAATTCATATTCCGGTAGAGCGTTTAAAGCAGGTGTTTCGTAATTTGATATTCTCAGTCGGAAACGCCTCAATTCATCAAGTGAATATTGAGGTAATCCACTAAATTCAGGAAAAGGAAGACCAGAAAATTGCTGAAAATATTGCATACAAGCATCTCTCCACCACATAGCATCTTTTGCCTGACGTACTATTTTTACGTACACATCGTTATATCGACGTTCGTCAACGTATGGTTTAACAGACTCCCAAACACCGATAAAAGAGTATGCCTCATCAATACCACGTTGGTATGTATAACACAATTCATCCCAAAGAGTGTTCCCGTTTTTCATCTTATAGTCCCATGGTACATGATGAAACCATAGAATAAGATTTTCGGGACATGTGTTAATATCGTTGTATAAAGATGCAAGTGGTTCATGATATTGAGCTACCGCCCCACTGCCACTCAATGTGCGATCAAATCCAACACCATCTTTTGAAGCTTTATGATAATAAAGAGGGGACCAATCGGGGCGGCTACTTGTTTCCCAAGGACCCGGTCCGTAATGGCCGGCACCTGCAAAAATGTGATGTAATCCTAAAGGCATTTCATAATTCACAGTCACCTCTCTCGAAATCATCATCATGTTTTTAACTGGAACTATAAATTTTTCATTACTGCTAAATGTCTGTCTAATCCACTCATCAGCAATCTGATCCGAACTTAACTCCGAATTCCAAGCCATACGTCCGTAAGCATACCAATTTGATTGGGCAAAATGATGCCCACACCAATTAACACTATCACCAATATTTGTTACGCCGGCAATTGCACTAATTGGACGGGAATGAACTCTTCCCTCTGTAATAGCAGCTACAGTAGATCCTTCTCCTTTTTGGTAAGTATCAGAGTCTAAACACTCTTTCCACATAGTATGCAAATAAACCAGATGATTTGAATGACCTAAATACTCCTGAGTAATCTGTAATTCTGCCATAACACTTGTTTTTTCAAGCTGACCAAAAAGAGGACTAAAAGGCTCTCTGGGTTGAAAATCTATAGGGCCATTCTTTATCTGAATAATAACATTATCGCGAAACTCTCCATCAAAAGGTACAAACTCCTCACTAGCCTGCATAGCACGATCATCAGATTGCGCATCGTAAACAAATGCTCTCCACATTACAATTCCTCCAAACGGTTCAAGTGCATCAGCCAGCATATTAGCTCCATCAACGTGAGTCCGGCCATAATCTTGTGGTCCTGATTGTCCTTCTGAATTTGCTTTTACAAGGAAGCCACCAAAATCTGGTATATACGAATAGATCTCAGCTACTTTGTCATTCCACCACTTAATAACACTCTTATCCAGAGGATCAGACGTTCCAAGGTTAGCAAGATGTTTTGGCGAAGCAAAATTTATAGATAAGAAAACCTTCAGCCCATAAGGACGAAAAATATCTGCCAAAACTTTTACTTTTGCCAGATATTCAGGAGTAATAATAATTGGATCAGCATTGACATTGTTAATAACAGTACCATTTATTCCAATAGATGCATTTGCTCTGGCATATTCTTGATAAACCGGCGACACTATATCAGGTAAATCGTTCCATTTCCAAAGTGATTTTCCCGCATATCCCCGTTCAACCGTGCCATTTGGATTATCCCAATGATTCAGAAGGCGATAATCATACGCAGGTATCTCAGTTATAACTTGATTCCCATCGGGAATGTTCGAAGTTTCCTGAAGACGCAACAAGTTGTAAACACCATATAATGCTCCAATATCCGTGTTAGACTCTATTTTAACCTCTTTTTCTGAGAATTGAATAATATATCCCTCATCTCCTATATTTTCCTTCTTAGTATCAGAGATATCTATAATTACTCTCTTATCTCCTTTCCAGAAATGGTCCAATTCGTTTTGCAATATAGCCTTTGTTGTCATTTCTGAAGGGGGTAACTCCCCATATTTAGCCAATGAATGGAACCATAGATTATGACCATCATCTGCCTTAAATTTAGGTTGTCCCGATTTACATGACAACACACCGATAAATACTATTGATAGTAGCGCTAATGTAATTTTTTTCATAATTTGTTAGTAATTATTGAGTTCGTATTATAGTATATAATGGTTCCGAAAATCCTTCCACTTCAACTTTTACTTTAATTGTTCCGGATTCTCTTGTAGATTGCACCACAATTAGTGCTTTACCAAAATAAGTTTTCAGTTTATTACCTGCAAACGACACCTCCCGGCGCAGGTCGCCCGAATCAAGACAGCGAAATCTCCCCTCTCCCTCTACTGTCACAGTAACCATCCTGTTATCGTCTTGAGCCTCTATCCCTTTTGAGTCGAACAACGTAAGAGTAATGTGGCTAAGATCCTGACCATCTGCTTTTATTATAGTAGCATCGGGAACAAGTTTTATTCTGCTAGCAGGACCATGTGCCATAAGTGTGTCACGACACACCTCTACCCCGTCCTTGTATGCAATTGCATAGACAAATCTATCTTTTCTGTAAGGCTGATTCCATAATATGGTGTTGTTGGGATAGTCGGCTGTCACCCTAAATCCAAAATCTTTCATATTTCCGTCCCAGTGTGGTCCATAGAGCCTCACCGAATCACAATTTGTAACAGTACGTACCTCAACACAACGAGTGTCTTGATACGGCAACATCCAATTGTCGGCCATTGGCGGATATTGCCAATGATCCTTGCCTGCTGCTATATCATAACTATTATCTCTAACCATCATCTTCATAAAAAGAGTATCGTTCCAAACCGAACGCAAATAGGCGGCACAAGGTTTCTCAAACATACACATATCAAATGGACAACTATTCCAACCTTTACTTGGCCATGCTGAAGCTTCGCCAATGTAATCCACACCTGCCCACAAAAACGAACCGGCAATAAAATCATTATCCATTACATAATTCCATGGAGCATAATCAATATAATCGCGCACGTCATGTTCTCGTAAACCGCTATAAAAAGGGAAAGCCTCTGCTACAAACATTATTCGTTCCGGAAATCTTTTATGATCCGCTATCATGCGATTCTCTAAATAGTTGTATCCCATAATGTCAGTAACAGCTCCAAATTCATCGGTAAAGCCTTGCTGTCCAGCAACACAAACCGGTCTTGTAGGTTCTAATTCGTGAACAAAATCCTGCATAACACGTGCTCTTGAAGGTCCTATTCTATTATCAAATGCCTCCTGAACCTCATTACCTATGCTCCACATAATAATTGAGGGATGATTTCTATCACGTATAATCATATCAGAGATATCCTTTTTCCAGTTTGACTCATAGAACTCTGCATAATATCCCGAGTTCCACTTATCAAATGCCTCATCAATAACCACAAAACCTAAAGTGTCACATATTTCCAAAAACTCGGGCGAGGGTGGATTGTGACTACATCTTATAGCATTACAACCAAACTCTTTGAGAATCTGAAGCCGCCTCTCATAGCTCCTGTCCGGTACTCCAACTCCAAAACTCCCGGCATCCTGATGTAAACATACTCCCTTAAGTTTAATCCTATTTCCATTAAGTGAAAAGCCGGTTTCGCTATCGAATTGAAAATATCTAATTCCAAAAGGTGTTATATAATCATCCAACACCTTGCTACCTCTCTTAATTAAGGTCTCCACCCTATACATATAGGGGTTGTCAATATCCCAAAGTTGCGGATTATTAACAATAAACGAGTGTTCGATATTGGCTGTATCGCCTGCAGAAAGCGTAATACCATCCTCAACCCTCACCGTTTTACCATTTACTTTCAGAATTTTCCCCTCTATGTCTACCAAAGTCTGAGTTATCTTCAACTTCTGTTCCGAATCGCTTGAGTTCACCACACTGGTAACAATGTTTACACGGGCTGCCTGCTCACTAATATCAGGCGTAGTAACATACGTTCCCCAAGTTTCCACATGAACCGGATCAGTAACCTGCAACCATGCGTGACGATATATTCCTGAACCGGTATACCATCTAGATTCCTCGGAATGGTCAACATGAACAACAATAATATTTTTATCGGCTATTTTTATATAAGGCGTTATATCATACTCAAAACTGGTATATCCATAACGGTGATAACCCACTTTATCTCCATTAACATATATTGTAGCTTTGTGATATATTCCATCAAAAACCAACGAAATTTTCTTGTTTTTGTACGATGAGGGAATCATAAACTCTTTTCTGTAAAGACCAATTCCTCCCGGCAGATATCCGCTAGAACCTCCAGCTCTCCGGTCAAATGGAAGATATATACTCCAATCATGGGGTAGTTGTACCTCTTCCCACTCCTCCTCACTTATTATATATTCAACATCTGTGACTTCTGAAATTTCGCCAAGATGAAACATCCAATCAAAATCGAATGTTTCTCTAATTCTAGTTTGTGCAATAGAGCAAACAGAAAAGACAAATAGTAATAAAGTAAAAAAAAGACTCTTCATGTATTTAGGTTTTTTTAATCATATATACAATAAGTAACAACTATTTCGTTGCGATTAGTTTCATTAATCAGATCAAGACGATTGGTAAAAGAGTCTATCTCTGATAAACTAACTCTAACCGTTATTGCACAGTCGCTAATTCTATCCTCTTCCTTTGACTCTGAGTTATCGGAAAGAGACTCTCCTGCTGTTTGAGAAACCACACTAAAGTTATTATCTTTAATTATCCGCATAATATCGTTCATTAACGGATAATTAAAAAAAACCCTAACAAAACGTTCAACTTTTTTTTCTACAATATTTGCAGCAAGGAGAACGTTTTCAGCGGCACTCTTATACGCCACAGCCAATCCTCCTGTTCCCAATTTTACTCCTCCAAAATATCTAACAACCACAACCAATATATTTGTCAGTTTGTATCTCAATATCTGTCCATATATGGGCCTTCCTGCTGTACCTGAAGGTTCTCCATCGTCATTCATTCTCCACTCTTCTCCATTCACTCCCAATCTGTAAGCAAAACAAATATGACGTGCATTATAAAAATTCTTGCGGTTTTCTGCTAATATAGAATTAACCTGTTCAATATTAGAAACTTGGTATGCAAATGCAAGAAATTTACTTCTCTTTTCCGTAAACAAACTCTCTACAGAGGAAGAAATAGTCAAATATGTATCCGAATTATTGTTCGGCATAAAAAACGTAGGAATAATTAATAGCTCAAATATAAATAATTGTTTTTTATTTATAAGCCTGAACACTCTCTTATTTTAGTTAGCATAAAGTTGTTACCAATAAAAAAGCGTCTTTTACACTAGATCTAGTGTAAAAGACGCACAAAAAAATAGAAAAACTCTATGCTAACTTATGAATAACAAGCCCTGATCTTAATTTTGGTTCAAACCAAGTTGTCTTTGGAGGCATTATATTTCCACTATCAGCAATATCCATTAGTTGTTTCATTGATACAGGATAGAGAGCAAGCGCTATTTTCATATCACCACTGTCTACTCTTCTTTTCAACTCTTCGAATCCCCTTATTCCACCAACAAATTCCACCCTTTTGTCACGACGTAAATCTTTAATTCCAAGTACCTCGTCTAAGATAAGGTTTGATAAAATAGTAACATCAAGAGTTCCTATAGGATCATTGTCATCATATCTTCCCGGTTTTGTTGTACAACGATACCAATCACCTTCAATGTAAAGAGAAAATACATGAGGTTTTTCCGGCCTATATATCTCCTCCCCCATCTTTTCAACAATAAAGTTTTTTTCAAGAGCATTAATAAACTCCAATGTTGTCATTCCGTTAAGATCTTTAACCACTCTGTTGTAATCTATAATTGTCAACTGACTTGCCGGAAAACAGACAGCCATAAAATAGTTATACTCCTCGTCACCTCTGTGATTTGGATTCATTTTTGCCTTTTCAGCACCTACAAGAGCAGCTGCGGCAGATCTATGGTGGCCATCAGCTATGTAGAGAGAGGGAATAGTAGAGAATCGTTCCGTTATAATCGATATATCACTCTCTACATCAACAATCCAAAATCTATGATGAAATCCATCATCTTTAGCCACAAAATCATACTCCGGAATCCCGGTAACATATTTGTCAATTATATTATTCAACACATTATCATCCGGATATGCAAAAAAGACCGGTTCAATATTGGCATTATTTATTCTAATATGTTTCATTCTGTCCTCCTCTTTGTCTGGACGGGTTAATTCATGTTTCTTGATAACTCCGTTCATATAATCCTGTACACTTGCACAAAGAACAAGACCATATTGTGTTTTTTCATTCATAGTCTGGGCATAAATATAATAACACTCCTTTTTATCCTGAAAAAACCACCCTTTATCTTGAAATTTTTTAAAATTTTCGACCGCTTTCTCATATACCCTGGGATCTGTCTCCTCAACATCCAAAGGAAAATCTATTTCAGGTTTGATTATATGATAAAGAGACATTTCGTTATCACCCGCCTCTATTCTGGCCTCTTGTGAGTCAAGAACATCATATGGGCGACTCTGCACCTTCTCTACCAAATTTTTCAAAGGTCTTAATCCTCTGAAAGGTTTAACTATTGCCATAAATATATTATTTCAATTAAAAAAAATAAGAATCCTCCATTCCATTAAATAAAAATGAAGAAAAAGGAGTCCTATAT
>DASRNO010000090.1:0-8941 GCA_035647375.1 Bacteroidaceae bacterium | reverse complement strand
AATCGATTATACATTTTATTTATTTTTCATAACTCATTTAATACCAGATATATTAAAAGCCGTTTGATTAAGTCTTTATTTAATTTGAAACTCTTTTAGCAGGCAACTGTTAAAAAGAAGTGTAAAACAGAGGATTATATGATATAATTTTAATATTACCAGTTTATTACCATGCGTACCCAAAGTAAAAGTTTAAATCATTATCTATGGTTTTCTCAAACAAAAACATTCTAGTATACAAATGTAACTATTGCTTTTAGTAACAGTTCTATACTGTATTTACTTTTGTAGTCAATTTGGAGATATACAAATGTTTATTAATTTTGTAACTCGACAATCAGTTATTTTACTTGGGTATATGAGAGATAGAATAAAACTTATAATGAAGAGAGTAAATCTAAGTCAAGCTCATTTTGCCGATGCTATCGGAGTTCAAAGAGCAACTGTTAACCATATACTTAACGGAAGAAATAATCCAAGCTTGGATATTGTTACTAAAATTTACTCCACATTCCCCTCTGTGGATCTAAAATGGCTTATTACCGGCGAGGGTAACGAGAATTTTATCGACAAAAGAGAGATCGATATACCAGATGTACCTGATAAAACAAAAAAAATAGTTACGGATTTATTTAATAAGGAGAATAATTTATTACAAAGCCATAGTAGAAAAGAGGATAAAAAAACAGATTATAATGAGGTAAAGAGAGTTGATAGTAGAGATAATAATGAATCTTTTATAGAGGAAAAAAATGTCCCTGTAACCAAGGATATAAAAGAAATTATAGTCTTTTTTAGTGACGGCTCTTATCAAAAATTCTAAATAACCTCATAACCTTCATTACACTATGGTATAATCGCATCAAATTATTTTCAATAACTTTTTTCTACAATAAATAAAAATAATTTGTTTATTTTTTGGTTTTTCAATTATTTGTGTATTTTTGCTAACTACTATTAACAATTTGAAAATTACACCTATGAAAAGTTATATTTATTTGGCAATTATTGCGTTCTGTATTGTAGGGTGCCAATCAAGTAAGATGGCACAGAAACCAAGCACTAAAAGAAGCGAAGTGTTGTTGACATTATTGGTGAAACAAATTGATTGTGCTATAAATCATGATATTATTAAAGTTGAATATGATAACAACTCTACACTCTATTATAAAATCCTTGATAATTTTGGAAATGTGGCATTAACATGGGATAGGAGCGAACAAACCACCCACGATCAAGGAAAGAGCTCCTACAGTGGAGAGATAGAGATTCCCTCTTTTGTAAGTTGTGGAGATAATGACGAGTTTATTTTTCATGTTGTGGAGATTGCCGAAAATGCATTTTGGGGATGCGATAAGGTTACAAAAATTTTTATTCCATATAGTGTAGCAAGAATTAGAAGAAACGCATTTGCCGAATGTGCCGGGCTGATTGAATTTATTGTTCACAAGGACAATCAAACTTATATGGCAGAAGAGGGAATTTTATTCAGTAAAGACAAGAAACTGCTTGTTCAGTATCCGGTTGGTAAAGATCTAACTGAATACACTACTCCTGAAAACACATGGTTTATTGCTCCTGACGCATTCAAAAATTGCACTAATCTTACAACTGTAAATTTAGGCAATGATATAACAACACTTAGCGATAACTCTTTTATGAACTGTGTAAATCTAAACAGAGTACGACTGGGAGACAACGTGAGAATTATTGGTAAGGAATCATTTAAAAATTGTCCCTCTATTACCGAAATTTTCTCTTCAAATAAACTTCCACCACATAACTGTCCGGTAGTTTTTGATAGCTCTGTAAAAGAGAGTTGTAAATTGTATATTCCTATAGGACAAACAGATAATTACATAAAAAGACTTGAATGGGGTGAGTTTAAGAATATTATTGAAGAGTAGCCTATATCTGTTTTGTAAATAACTCTTCTATATCTGTTTTACAAATAACTCTGCCTCTGTTAAAACACAATAAGGGCAGAGTTATCTCTTCGTTTTGACTATTTATTCCTATATTTGCAACTATATTTGCGAGTATTTATAAACGAACGCGAACATGTTTAATGTGATATAAATTATTACTAAAAAGTATCCTAATTGCTCAGCGTTATGTGTTAACATTTCATAGCGAATGAATAAATATCAAATAGATTTAACTTTAAAGAGAATAGAGTTTCTTAATAGAAAATCCTTCGTATTGACTTTTACCAACCTTTTTGACACTCTACCGGAGATGGAGCCTGGACAATTCGCAGAGATTTTAGTTGAAGATGCTCCCGAAGTTATGCTTAGACGGCCTTTCTCTATTCATTCTGTAAATAGAGAAAATAATGAGGTTGAATTTCTTATTCAACTTGTAGGTGCGGGAACTAAAAGAATGGCACGTCTATCTGCCGGCGATATAGTAAATCTATTATTACCACTTGGAAAGGGCTTCTCTTACAAAGGGAATGATTTTAACAAACCGTTGCTTATTGGCGGGGGAGTAGGTGTAGCTCCTCTTTACTATTTAGGCAAAGAGCTTATAAAAAAGTGTATTAAGCCCACATTTTTGCTGGGCGGACGTAGATCAGAGGATATTTTAAGGATTGAAGATTTAAAAAAATTGGGCGATGTTCTTATTACAACTAACGATGGAAGTATGGGAGAAAAAGGTTTTGTTACAGATCACCCAGCTCTCAAAGTCAACATATTGGAGTATGATCGAATATTTGCTTGTGGACCAAATCCAATGTTGATGGCTATTGCTGAACTAGCTCATAATAACAGTATATATTGCGAACTCTCTTTAGAGAATAGAATGGCTTGTGGTATTGGAGCTTGTTTGTGCTGTGTGGAAAAAACAGACAAAGGAAACGTTTGTGTATGCACTGAAGGACCAGTTTTTTCTATAGATAAATTATCATGGTTTCATTAAAGAGTTCTATTGGCGCTCTAGAACTGGAAAATCCAGTCATGACAGCCTCCGGCACCTTTGGGTATGGCAAAGAGTATACAGATTTTTTAGACCTTTCACAGCTTGGAGCTATTATTGTAAAAGGCACCACTCTTAATCACAGAGAAGGTAACGATTATCCCAGAATGTTTGAAACGGCATCGGGTATGCTTAACGCAGTGGGGCTTCAAAATAGAGGTGTAGAGTATTTTGTGAGAAAAATCTACCCGGAACTTAAATTTATAGGATGTCCGGTAATTGTAAATGTCTCCGGTTCCAGTGTAGAGGAGTATGTAATGGTATCTAAAATAATTGATACTTTAGACCATATACCTGCAATTGAACTTAATATATCGTGTCCCAATGTAAAAGAGGGAGGAATGACTTTTGGCGTCAATTCACATAGTGCGGAACAGGTGGTCAGCGAGGTGAGAAAAGTTTATAAAAAAACTCTTATTGTAAAACTCTCTCCAAACGTTACTGATATTACAGAAATAGCTAAAGCTGTTGAGGCGGCCGGAGCTGATAGTGTCTCTTTAATAAACACAATACTTGGAATGGCTATAGACTCTGAGAAAAGACAACCTCTCTTATCTACTGTAACAGGGGGATTGAGTGGTCCCGCATTAAAACCTATAGCTCTAAGGATGGTTTGGCAAACTGCCGGTGCTGTTAAAATTCCCGTAATAGGTATAGGCGGCATTCGGAATGCAGCAGATGCAGTGGAGTTTTTACTTGCAGGTGCATCTGCGGTGCAAATAGGTACTGCTAACTTTGTAGATCCATCTGTCTCAATTAAGATTATTGAGGGAATTAAAAACTATCTTGAGCGCCACAAAATACCTTCTGTTAGAGATCTTGTAGGTGCACTTGGTCAATAATTATTACTATTCAAGCAGATCAGGACGTAGTTTACGTGTTCTTTCAATTGATTGCGACAACTCCCACTCTCTAATTTTCTCCTGATGACCCGATAATAGTATTTCTGGAACCCTCCACCCATTATAGAGTGCCGGACGGGTATATACAGGAGCGGCAAGTAGATTGTCCTGAAAAGAATCTGATAGAGCGGATTGCTCATCGTTTAATACACCCGGTAATATTCGAACCACACTATCTGCTATAACCGCAGCAGCCAATTCACCACCGGTCAAGACATAATCACCAACACTTATCTCTTTGGTTATCAGATGCTCTCGAATTCTATGATCTATACCTTTGTAATGTCCGCAGAGTATTATAAGATTTTCCGACATAGATAGGCTGTTAGCCATTTTTTGATTGTAAGTGTCGCCATCGGGCGTCGTATAGATTACTTCGTCATACTTCCGTTCAGATTTAAGAGCCGTAATACATCTATCAATAGGTTCTATTTTCATAACCAGTCCGGCACTGCCTCCAAAAGGATAATCATCGGTTTTATTATGTTTATCTATAGTGTAGTCACGTATGTTGTGAAGTACTATATTAGCCAATCCAGACTTACTGGCTCGCCCAAGAATTGAGAGACTAAAAAAATTTTCCAGCATTTCAGGAAATATTGTCAAAATATCTATTCGCATATTTTCTCTTTTCTTTAATTTTAATATTACAAAGTTACAAAAAATAGTTCTCTGTATAGTGTAAATCAAGTTTCACAACTATGTTTATAATTAAGAGCGATTAAATTAACATAAAGTGTTTATAAGTATAAAAACAGGAAAAGAAAAAAAATTTGGCATAACCCTCTTCATTAAGTATTTTTGCATCAATTATCAGCTATTCACAGAATAGATATTTTTATGGGCCAAGAGAGACGTATATCAGAGCTGCGAAAATTACTGCATAAATACAACTATATGTATTATGTTAAGAACGTTTCGGTTGTTTCTGATTTTGAATATGATAGATTAATGGTAGAATTAATCGAACTTGAACAGCAAAGACCCGATTTTTATGACCCTAACTCTCCATCTCAAAGAGTAGGTAGTGATATAAGTAAGGGGTTTAGCCAGTATTCGCACATATATCCAATGTTGTCGCTTGACAACACCTATTCAGAAGAGGAGATTGAGCTTTTTTTTGATAGAGTGGCCACTCTACTCAACGAGCCATTTGAAATTTGCTGCGAATTAAAGTTTGATGGCCTCTCCATATCATTGACTTATGCCGACGGTGCTCTTGTAAGAGCGGTTACAAGAGGAGATGGAGCAAAGGGAGATATTGTTACTGAAAATGTAAAGACTATCAAAACACTTCCTCTACGGCTTGTTGGCGATAGTTTTCCTAAGGAATTTGAGATAAGAGGAGAGATTTTAATGCCATGGTCCTCTTTTGAAATTTTGAATAAGGAGAGAGAGAGAGAAGAGAAGCAACTTTTTGCTAATCCCAGAAATGCTGCTTCCGGCACCTTAAAACAGTTAAATCCGGCTATTGTGGCGGCCAGAAAATTAGATACCTATCTCTACTATTTGCTTGGAGAGGATTTGCCATCAGATGGTCACTATGAGAATATGATTATGGCTCATTCGTGGGGTTTCAAAGTTTCAGAACATATGCGAAAATGCTCTACCTTGCAAGAGGTTATGGATTTTATTCATCTCTGGGAGAGTGAGCGTAAAAATCTGCCTGTTGCCACCGATGGCATTGTACTTAAAGTAAATTCTATCCAACAGCAAAAAATACTTGGCTATAAAGCTAAATCTCCACGCTGGGCTATAGCATATAAATTTCAGGCTGAAAGGGTGTTGACAAGACTTAACGGAGTGACTTTTCAGGTTGGACGAACCGGCAGTGTAACTCCAGTAGCTCTTCTGGAACCAGTTCAGCTGTCGGGTAGTGTAGTTCGGAGAGCTTCACTACATAACGCCGATATCATGGATAATCTTGAGCTTCATCTTGGAGATATGGTGTTCGTTGAGAAGGGAGGAGAGATTATCCCAAAAATAACAGGAGTAGATAATAGATCTAGATCTATGTTAGCTGGAGATAAAATCAGTTTTATTACAAGATGTCCGGAATGTAATACAAAACTGGTGCGCATCGAGGGCGAAGCAGCATATTATTGTCCTAACTCATCTGAATGCGCTCCGCAAATTAAAGGAAGAATAGAGCATTTTATTAGTAGAAAAGCAATGAATATTGAGGGTATAGGAACCGAAACTGTTGATCTACTATTTAAAAATGGCCTTATACACAATTTTACAGACCTATATTCTCTTAAAGTTGAAGATATCTCTCATTTACAGGGATTGGGAGAAAAATCAGCTAGTATAATTGTGAATGGTATTAAAAAATCTATTGAAACTCCTTTTGAAAGGGTCATATTTGCTCTTGGAATAAGATATGTTGGTGAAACTGTAGCCAAAATTCTGGCAAGAGAGTTTAAATCGATGGATAATCTTATGAAAGCTTCTTATGAGGATCTTATACAAGTAGATGAAATTGGCGAAAAAATAGCCCAAAGCCTTATCGGATTTTTTGCTGATGTTGCCAATATAGAGAAAATAGAGAGGCTTAGAAGTATTGGATTAAGGTTTGAAATCTTTGATTCCGAGAATTATAAGCTGAGCAACAGATTGACGGGTAAAAGCATTGTAATAAGTGGCGTTTTCGAAAAGCATACCCGTGAAGAGTACAAGGAGATGATTCAGATGCACGGTGCAAAAAACAGTAGCAGCATATCGGCTAAGACAAGTTTTGTCCTTGCCGGCGAAAATATGGGGCCTGTAAAACTATCTCAAGCCAAGAGTCTAAATATCCCTATTGTAAGAGAGTGTGATTTTTTAAAAATGATTGAATAGAAACATAATTATAATATATATGGGAACAGTTAATTTGTTCAAGGGATTAGGTGTAGCACTTGTTACACCATTTAAAAATACCGGAGAGGTAGATTACAGCGCGTTGTCTAATATGGTAGACTATCTAATTAATGGAGGTATAAATTTTTTATGTGCACTCGGTACCACTGCAGAGACTCCAACTATATCTTATTTTGAACAGGAATTAATAACCAAAAGAGTTGTAGCCCAAGTAGATGGACGTGTTCCAATTTTAGTGGGCTGTACCAGCAATTGTACAACAAAGGTTATTGAACGGCTAAACAAGCATCCCTTTAAGGGAGTTAATGGAATTTTATCGGCCGTACCATATTACAACAAACCTACTCAAGAGGGTATATATCAACATTTCAGTGCTATTGCAAAGGAATCTGAGCTACCTATTATTCTTTACAATATTCCAGGTAGGACAGGGGTTAATATGACCTCTGAGACTACATTACGTTTAGCCGTTGATTACAAAAATATTATTGGAATTAAAGAGGCTTCGGGCGATATAGAGCAAATAAGAGAGATCATCAAAAATAAACCCGACGAATTTTCCGTTATTTCCGGCGATGATCCTATAACCCTTCAAGCCATACGCTACGGTGCATCAGGAGTTATATCGGTTATTGGCAATGCACTTCCCACTATATTCGGTAATATGGTACATAAGGCTATGGCTAAAGATTATTCAGCAGCCGAGCTTATAAATTCAAAATTAGAGAATCTTTATCGCCTATTGTTTGTAGAGGGGAACCCAGCCGGTATAAAAGCTTTGCTATATCTAATGAACAAGATTGAATATAATCTTCGTCTACCTTTAACACCGGTAACTGCTAACACAATGAATCAAATCAGAGAAGAATTAAAAAAAATTGAAGCATAATGATAAATAAGATTTATAGAATAATTTCCTTTTTGAGCAACTCTTTTTTATTATACATACTAATTTTTTCTCTCTCTTCTTGCAATGGTAATAGTAGTGCCGTAGAGGGTAAAACAGAATATTTGGTCGATACTGTTATTCCGGAAAGCCGATGGGGTATTTATATTGATGACTATAACATTATTACAAGCACTATCAAGCCCAATCAGATGTTATCTGAAATACTCTGTCTGTCCGCATATAAAATTAGCCAGATTGAAGCAGTAGCCAATAGCACATTAAGTGTGCGTAAATTACAAGCCAACAAAGATTATCATATTCTTCTCTTCAAAGATTCACTGGCCGAAGCCCACTACTTTATTTACGACATCTCGCCTGTAGAGTATGTCGTATATGCTTTTAAAGATAGTGTCACCTCTTATCTTGGTGTTATACCCACCGATACTGTTCTGAACAGAGTATCGGGAAGTATACACTCTTCGTTATGGAATTCGATGATAGATAATGGAGGTTCGCCAAAGTTGGCAAGTATGCTCTCTGATATCTACTCCTGGACTATAGATTTTTTTGGAATTCAAAAACAAGACTCATTTCATGTGGTCTACCAAGAGATCTTATCTAATGGTGAGATAGTAGGTCTTGGAAATATTATAGCCTCAAATTTTATAACCGAAAAAAAAGATCATATTGCATATCGTTACAAATATCTATCAGATAGGGAGGAGTATTTCGACGAAAATGGGAATAGTCTTAGAAGAGCTTTTCTAAAAGCTCCTCTACAATATTCAAGAATTAGCTCCGGATTTTCCAATGCGCGCCTACATCCTATAACAAAAGTGGTTAGACCTCATCATGGAGTGGATTATGCAGCACCATCGGGTACGCCTGTTTATTCTGTAGGAGACGGAACTATAATAGAGTTAGGATGGGATAACAAAGGGGGAGGAAATTATATTAGAATAAAGCACAATAGTACCTACACCACGCTCTATATGCACCTAAAAGGTTTTGCCTCTGGTATCTCAAAAGGTACACATGTAAATCAGGGCCAATTGATAGGTTATGTAGGATCCACAGGTCTTGCAACCGGGCCCCATCTGGATTATAGAGTATACAAAGATGGAACAGCCATAAATCCCCTAAGAATGGATTTACCTGCTGTAGATCCTATAGCTCCTGAACATATGGATTCATTCCTGGTTTTTATAGATCAAATAGAGAAACGTATTAATATGATAGATTAATACACTATAGTATTCATCCTCTCTTTTATTAGTTTTTAATAGTTGTTATTTACTTTGTTTTTGAT
>DASRNO010000089.1:0-14488 GCA_035647375.1 Bacteroidaceae bacterium | reverse complement strand
TCCGTAACCGGCAACAAAAACATACCGCCAACCGTTAGCATTCATATCTCTAACTCTATCTATTTTTTCGATAATTTTATGTAGGAAAATAAAGATACTTAAACATAACCAGAAAAAATTGGTTGATTCAATAACTATACTTAACAAAATAGTAGAAAAAGGGAAAAATGCCTGTGAGGCATTAGAACAGGTTAAATTGCAAAATTCATTTTTTGCCAATATGACTCATGAAATTAGAACACCGCTTAATGCAATTGTTGGCTTTTCTGATCTTTTTTTAGGTGAATATGAGTATGATGAGTCGGTTTTGCCCAAAAACGTAATACTGAAAGGTATTCATGAGAGTAGTGAAAAATTAACAGAGTTATTAGATAATATTCTGGATATTAGTAGACTTGACTCTGGACAAATAGATCTTGATTTTGAGGAACTTCCTGCAAATAAAGTCTGTCATGAGATCTATCTTACGCATAGAAAATTAATAAAGCCGGAACTATCATTCTATTTTAAATCTAGCCCCCAAGAGATCTATATTAATATAGACCGTCTTAGGTTTACTCAAATAGTGAGCAGTCTGTTATGTAATGCTAATAAAAATACAGAATTTGGGCACATATCTCTTAACGTACATCTTACAAAATCTATGAAAGAGGTTGGAATATCTGTTTTTGATACGGGAAACGGAATAGAAGAATCTAGAATACCTTTACTGTTTGATCGTTTTACAAAGCTTAATGAATTCAATCCCGGTATGGGTTTGGGATTGCCAATATGTGAAATGTTATCAAGGAGAATGAATGGTAGAATAGAGGTAATATCTAAAGTTGGAGAGGGAAGTGTGTTTACTCTATATATACCAGCAATATTTCATTAAAAAAACGGAATGAAAATTATTGACAATTTTCATTCCGTATAAAAACTAAACTTAACAAAATTAAAGTCTTTTATAGGCGTTACACGACGCTTATACCGTTTTTGACGATACAAATTTAAGAGCAAGTTATAATAAAAAAAACCAAAATCGGTAGAAAGGATAAATTAATAGACATAATGGCTATTTGATAGCATGAACAATGATTTTGTTAAGTTATGATTAGTAAAATATCAATATTAATACAATTATAATGCTATTAATAACAACTGAAAGTAATAATCATTTCTGTTGTTATTTTCACTAGATTTGCACAAAAATGTGAGTTTTATGGAATACGATTTTTTATCTCTTGTCAGAAATCGTCAAAGCGATAGACAATATATTAATGATAAAGCTGTTGAGTCTGACAAACTAGAAAGAATACTTGAGGCGGCAAGATTGGCTCCTTCGGCATGTAATGGGCAACCATGGCGTTTTGTGGTTATGACAGATCCTGTAATTACCAAAGAGGTTGGCATTGCAACTGCAGGATTAGGTATGAATAAATTTGCCAGAGAGGCACCCGTATTGATTCTGGTTGTAGAGGAGCCCACAAATGCCTCAGCTGTTGCTGGTGGAGTAGTAAAAGGCAAACATTTTCCTCTGCTTGATATTGGAATAGCTGTTTCCAATATAACACTAGCAGCACAATCAGAAGGATTGGGATCGTGTATTATGGGATGGTTTGATGAGAAAAAAATTAAAAAAATCACAGGTATTCCCCGCTCGCGTAAACTTCTTTTGGTTATAGCAATAGGGTACACCAACGGAAAATATAGAGAGAAGGTAAGAAAATCGAAAGATAAAATTATATCATTTAATAGATACTGATATTTTCATTATTTAGATTTAAAGAGCAGATAAAGTAGGATTTTTTAAAAGTGGAATTAAACAGAGAGTTGAATAGCAGTCAAAAAGAGGCGGTAATGTATGTTGATGGACCCTCTATGGTTATCGCCGGAGCTGGATCCGGGAAAACACGTGTTTTAACTTATAAGGTATCATACCTGCTAGAGCAGGGTGTTAACCCATGGTCAATACTTGTTTTGACTTTCACCAATAAAGCTGCTGAGGAGATGAAAGATAGAATAGCCCGGCAAGTGGGAGAACAAAAAGCTCGTTTTTTATGGATGGGAACATTTCACAGTATCTTTGCGAGAATACTTAGACAAGAGTCTGAATATATAGGTTTTACCTCAAACTACACCATCTACGATCAGATAGATTCAAAAAATTTGATTACTTCAATAATCAGAGAGAATAATCTGGATGATAAAGTGTATAAGCCGGCCTTAATTCTCAATCGCATATCTAATGCCAAGAACCGCCTGTTAACTCCCTCTTTATATGCGGCTAACAGAGATATTTTAGAATATGATCGGGCTAAAAATATTCCCATGACATTTCAGATCTATAAAAAATATTGTGAAAGATGCCGTTCGGCCAATGCTATGGATTTTGATGATTTATTATTTTTTACTTATACCCTGTTTGTAAACCATCCTGAGATTCAACAAAAATATAGCCAACAATTTCAATATGTTTTAGTTGATGAGTATCAAGATACAAACTATGCTCAACATTGCATTGTATGGTATTTAACAAGGGAACATAAAAGGATATGTGTGGTTGGAGATGATGCCCAAAGTATCTACTCTTTTCGTGGTGCTAATATTGATAATATGCTTAAATTCACTAAACTCTATCCGGAAGCAAAAATATTCAAATTGGAGCGTAATTATCGCTCTACGCAAACTATTGTTGGAGCGGCTAATAGCTTGATTCAAAAGAATAGTAAACAGATACTAAAATCTATTTTTTCAGAAAACAAAAAGGGTGATCTTATTAGAGTATTTCAAGCACAATCTGATATTGAAGAGGGAGAGATTGTCTCAAACACAATATCAAAGATAAATAATAAGTATAAAGTTGGTTTTGGAGATATAGCGGTGCTGTATAGAACCAACTCTCAATCAAGAGTGTTTGAAGAGTCGATGAGAAAACACTCTATTCCATATAAAGTTTACGGATCCTTATCTTTTTACCAGAGAAAAGATATAAAAAATGCTATTGCATATTTCAGGGTATCTGTAAATCAACTTGACGAGGAGGCTTTAAAGCGGATAATAAATTATCCTGCCAGGGGTATCGGGGCCACTACAATAAACAAATTGTACAACGCTGCCCAAGCAAACGAAACAGGAGTTTGGAATATTATTCAGAGAATTGAAGAGTATAATTTAGATATTAGCAAAAATATTACTGATAAACTTAATGGTTTTTCAGATATGATATTGCGGTTTTCGCAATATGCGTTGTCAGCTACAGCTCAGGAATCTGTCAATTTAATATTAGAAAAATCGGGTTTGTTAGCGGATATATACAACGATATGAGTATTGAAGGTCTAAGTCGTCAGGAAAATATACGAGAATTGCAATTAAGTGTTCAAACATTCTGTCAAAATAGAGTAGAAGAGGGCATAGATGCTTTAACTCTTTCTGATTATCTGGTTGACATCTCTTTGTTGACTGATCAAGATAATGATAACGATAAAGAAAACGTGACTCTTATGACAGCACATTCTGCAAAAGGATTGGAGTTTGATACAGTATTTATTGCTGGTTTGGAAGAGGACCTATTTCCCAGTTACATGTCGAATGATAACGAGAGACAGATTGAAGAGGAGAGAAGGCTTTTTTATGTGGCTATAACACGGGCACAAAATAGATGTTATCTTTTATATGCAAAAAACCGTTTCCGTTATGGAAGTTTTGTATGTAGTGAGCCTAGTAGATTTATTAAAGATATAAATCAGAATTTTTTACAGATGCCCATTGAATTTGAAAGGCGTTCTATGATAGATTTGTTCTCAAAAAGAGATAAAGAGAGGGGGGCGACCGAATATTATAAGAAAAGACAACCGTATCAGTATAGTTCAAATAGATCAAAAGAAGTGGAGAATGGTGCTGGTAAAAGGCGCTTTAGCAAGCCTCAGATACCCGAATCGCTTAGGAGCATGAAAAGGGTTACGCCAGAGCTATTAAGTTCAACAAGCGGCTCTAAAATGGACAATACTCTATACGAAGGATGTACAATAGAACACGAAAGGTTTGGTATAGGCACAATATTAACTCTTGAGGGAGATGGTGGTAATAGGAAAGCAAAAATCAGATTTAAAAATGTAGGAGAAAAGACACTGCTGCTTAAATTTGCTCGTATTAAAAATATTGACTAATTATTTAAAAAATAGTTGTTAGTTGTCGTTTTTTTTGAGATTTTTATTTGCTAGTACTTTAAAAACATTTACCTTTGCACCGCTTTAACGGTTGTTGTATTGCATGCGGCAATAGTTCAGTTGGTAGAGCATGACCTTGCCCCAGGTTTGTGGGTAATGATTTTTGACCTAGGTAAGGTTTTTTTGACTTTTTGTATTGTTTTTTTATGCGGCAATAGCTCAGTTGGTAGAGCACGACCTTGCCAAGGTCGGGGTCGCGAGTTCGAGTCTCGTTTGCCGCTCTTGAATTTATTGAACAATTTGCTTTAACCAGTGGGTTGATGTTAGTAAGCAAGCCCAGGTGGCGGAATTGGTAGACGCGCTAGTTTCAGGTACTAGTGATTGAAAGATTGTGCAGGTTCAAGTCCTGTTCTGGGCACGCGCTAATATTTTGGAGAGGTGGCGGAATTGGTAGACGCGCTACTTTGAGGGGGTAGTGACAGCAATGTCGTGTGAGTTCGAGTCTCATTCTCTTCACTTTTGTATTGTTTTTTATGCGGCAATAGCTCAGTTGTTAGAGCACGACCTTGCCCCAGGTTTGTGGGTAATGGTTTCCGACCTTGGTAAGGTTTTTTATGCGGCAATAGCTCAGTTGGTAGAGCACGACCTTGCCAAGGTCGGGGTCGCGAGTTCGAGTCTCGTTTGCCGCTCTTTAAACCTGATAGTATCAGGTTTTTTGTTTATATACCTACAATTATATTTAATTAAGAGAATGGAGGTTGATAAACTAACCAAGAATCACGTAATAAAAAGTTACGAATGCAATGGTAATGGAACTCTTAGAATTCCAACTCTAATGAATATGTTTCAGGACATAGCATACAATCATGCAGATATATTAGGAGTTGGATTCGATTTATGTCAATCTCTTGGTATGACTTGGGTTAGTGTAGGGTATAATATTGTCATTGACAGAATGCCCGGAAATGACGAAATTATTAATATTATCTCTTGGCCATCAAAAACAAAAGCCGTAGTGGCTATAAGAGAGTTTTTAATTACTGATCAAAATGATAATGTTATAATAAAAGCTTCAAGCCAGTGGGCAGTTATCGATTTGATTCGTAAACGACCACTCATTTTGCGTGACAGATTTAGTAACTATCCGGTTATTTCTGAGAGAGCTATAGATACAGATTTTCCCAAAATACCGCATCTTGACAGAATAGATATTATATCAAAATTTACCGTTCGTTATGACGATATAGATCCGAACAACCATGTAAATAACTCTTTATATCCGCTATGGGCAAGTGAAAATGTTGATAATAAATTCAGATTGAGCCATACTCCAAAACAGATTGATATATCATTTAAATCAGAGGGGCGTTTTGGAGAGAATATAGAGGTGTCTGGTAAAATAGATAGAAAAACATCATATCATGTAATAAAAGCTAATGAACGGCCAGAAGAGTTATCTAGAGTGAAGATTGTATGGAAATTGATATCTGAATCTGAACGTTTAAAATAGCGTGATAACGTATGCTATGTAAAACAGAACTAACACTATTCCTGATACTCTTCCGAGCACTCCATTAGTATATTTTTTAAATGCTAATATTGAGCCACTTTTTTTAAATTCTTTAATATTGTTTTTCCAAGGCATAATAAGTAACATTAGCAATAAAGAGAAAGCAAACATAATAACAAAATCGTAAATATAATCTTGAAAATTAAAAGTGATAGGGCTGATAGTGGATGTTAGTCCAAGAACACATAAAATATTGAAGATATTAGACCCTATTATATTGCCTATTGATATATCCATTTGTTTTTTGAGAACAGCCACAAGTGAGGTGGAAAATTCCGGTAAACTTGTACCAATAGCCACAATAGTAAGCCCTATTATTTTTTCGTTTATTTTTAATGACTTTGCAATATTGACAGCTCCATCAACTAACAGATCAGCACCAATTGAAAGAGAGACGCATGATAACAATATAACTACAATAGCTAGCCAAAAGGGCATTATTTTCTTCGTTTTAACCTCAGCGTCTTGATGTTGTTCATGATTTCTGCCAAAGTAAATAGAGAGTACGGTAAAAAAAATAATTCCTATAAAAAGTATAATACCCTCTATTCGTGACAAACCGTTTCCAAATATTGAAAATATTGCAACAAGAACAATAGTAAATAACATAATGGCACCGTCTAATGCAATAGATTTTTTTTTAATAGAGATAGGGCATATAATAGCAGTTAATCCAAGTATAAATCCAATATTTATAATGTTAGAGCCTATTACATTACCAAGAGCTATTCCGGAGCTTCCCATCATAGCCGCCTTAATGCTTACAATAAGTTCCGGAGCTGAAGTTCCAAAACCTACTATTGTCATTCCGATAACTAACGGAGACAATTTGAATCTTTTGGCTATAGTTACTCCACCCTCTACTAAATAGTTGCCACCAATAAACAAAAGAATTAACCCTAATGTTAGTTTAAATATGAGAGCTGTTACCATTATACGTTATATTTCAATCAGCAAAGATAATTTAAATATTAAGGATTAAAATGATTTTAAAATGGAGATTCTTATAATAATATAAGAATTTTAAGGCTTCTTCTTGTTATGTTTTGTAGGGATATTTGGTTACCTTTGTAGGTCAGGAGTGATAGTGATGGGACAAATTATCTCCTGATTTGTTTTTTTTAGAGATTAAATTTAAATATAATTCCTATGCCTGGTATTAAAGGGCGAATTGCCCAGATAATTGGTCCTGTTGTGGATATTTCTTTTGAAGGTGCGGGTAATAAAATGCCTTCTATTTATGATGCTGTTGAAATTGAGCGGAGTGATGGCGGTAAGCTTGTTGTGGAGATTCAACAGCATATAGGTGAAGATATGGTAAGAACTGTTGCAATGGATGTTACCACGGGTTTAAAAAGAGGAATGGAGGCAGTATCGTTGGGTAGACCTATCAGGATGCCAGTGGGTCTCCAAATTAAGGGAAGAATGATGAATGTAGTGGGTGAGCCTATAGATGATTTAAAACCACTTGATATGTCTGGAGCCACACCTATACACAGAGAACCACCTCGATTTGAAGAACTCTCTACTGTCGACGAGATTTTATTTACCGGAATAAAAGTTATTGATCTGTTGGAACCCTACAGCAAGGGGGGAAAAATTGGTCTATTCGGTGGTGCAGGAGTAGGAAAAACAGTTCTTATTATGGAACTGATTAATAATATTGCAAAGAGAAATAATGGCTTTTCTGTTTTTGCCGGAGTAGGAGAACGAACACGCGAGGGTAATGACCTGTTACGGGAGATGATTGAATCTGACGTTATACATTATGGTGACGCTTTTAAAGAGAGTATGAAGAGAGGCGAATGGGATTTGTCAAAAATAGATTATAACGAATTAACAAAATCTAAGGCCACATTGGTTTATGGGCAGATGAATGAACCACCTGGAGCACGCTCTTCGGTAGCTTTATCGGGATTGACTATAGCAGAATCGTTTAGAGATCATGGAGGTTTAAACGGAGATTCTTCAGATATTCTTTTCTTTATTGATAATATATTCAGATTTACTCAGGCCGGATCGGAGGTCTCGGCACTTTTAGGAAGAATGCCTTCTGCTGTGGGGTATCAACCAACCCTTGCTTCAGAGATGGGCGTTATGCAGGAAAGAATTACATCGACAAAACATGGTTCGATTACATCAGTACAAGCTGTATATGTTCCTGCCGACGATTTGACTGACCCGGCACCGGCAACAACATTTTCTCATCTTGATGCTACAACAGTGTTAAGTAGAAAAATATCAGAACTGGGTATTTATCCAGCTGTTGACCCTCTTGATTCAACCTCTAGGATACTTGATCCCAACATTGTAGGAAAGGAGCATTATGATACCGCACAACGGGTAATTCAAATTCTTCAACGCTATAAAGAGCTTCAGGATATTATATCCATTTTAGGTATGGACGAGCTCTCTGAACAGGATAAGATTATTGTGGCCAGAGCTAGGCGAGTACAGCGATTCCTTTCACAACCATTTTCTGTTGCTGAACAATATACAGGAATAAAAGGGGTGATTGTGAGTATTGAAGATACAATTCGTGGTTTTAAAATGATACTTGATGGAGAAGTTGATGAACTTCCGGAACAGGGGTTTATGAATGTTGGTACAATTGAAGAGGCCATAGAGAAGGGAGAGGGTATTCTTAAAGAGATAAAAACTAAAGACGACAATAGTCACGATAATGCTTGAGTTGAAGATAATGTCTCCTGATAAGACTCTGTTTGAAGGTTTAGTTAGCAGTGTTAAATTTCCTGGCGCATTAGGATCTTTTATGGTGTTGAAGCGTCACGCTCCCATTATTTCATCACTTGTGAAGGGGGAAATAGTATGCGAAGGCGAGAATGGCAGAAGCGTTTTTCTTATAAATGGGGGATTCGTAAAGGTTATCGATAATGTTATATCAGTCTGTGTTGAAATATGAGATTTGTTTTTGATTTTATTATTCAGATATGTGTTATACTACTTTTAACTCTCATATATATGGGGGTCTTTCACTATGTTGACATGGATGGATTCCCAATGAAGTTTTTAATTACACCACTCTATTTTTTGATTTATGGGTTGTTTTTTTCTCTGTTCTTAAATTATTATTATAAAAACAAAAAAGAAAAGTTGCATAATTTTTATCTTATATTCCGATCTGTAAAATTGATTGTAAGTATGGCTTTTTTACTTGCTTATGCAATATTTACGCAGGGAGAGAGGATCTTAGGATTTACAATAATGTTCTTTGTATTTTATGTTATACTGCTTACGCTTGAGAGTTTTTTCTGTCTTAGAGTAGAGAAGGAGATAAAAAAATTAACTGATAAATGAATAAGAGGATTTTTTTTATTTTTTTTCTGTATAGTTGCTGTCTAAATATTTATGCAACTGCAAATGAATCGGCTCCTAATATGGATGTTGAGGATATAATTTTTTCTCATATTAAAGATTCTTATAGTTGGCATATTGCATCATTTAAAAATTTGGATATAACTCTAAGCTTACCTGTAATAGTGCGTAGTCCCAATACCGGATGGCATCTGTTTTTGTCTAAAAGAGTAGAAGGAGATGTGAGTTATAATAATTTCAAAATTGCATCTGAAGGTCGTAATCAAGGGAAAATTGTAGAGATTCAAGATGATGGAACTGAAATAAGACCATTAGATCTCTCTTTTACTAAAACAGCAGCCTCTATTTTTTTTAACAGCTTTATTGTGATTATCATAATAATGGGAGTTAGAAAGTGGTATTTAGGTAAAAAACCTTCAGACCCCGCACCGAAAGGATTTGTAGGCTTAATGGAGATTCTTATAATAATGGTGAATGAGGATATAATAAAGAAAAATATTAAAGAGGATCATCAGAAATATGCACCATTATTACTTACTGTTTTTTTCTTTATCTTTATAAATAATATTATAGGGATTATACCTATTTTCCCTGCAGGAGGTAATGTAACAGGTAACATAGCGGTTACTCTTGTACTGGCTTTAATAATATTTTTTGTTGTTAATGTATTTGGTAACAAACATTATTGGAAAGATATTCTATGGCCAGATGTGCCTATCTTTTTAAAAGCTCCTATTCCGTTTATCCCCATAATTGAGATAGTTGGAATACTTACTAAGCCTTTTTCGCTTACTATAAGATTATTTGCAAATATGATGGCCGGGCATGCTATAATATTAGCGTTGGCCTGTGTTATATTGATTACAGGTAATTTGGGTCCTGCAATAGGGTCTACTATGCCGTTTGTCACTCTAATATTCATGGTTTTTATGGATATCTTGGAGATATTAGTCTCTTTTATTCAGGCTTATGTATTTACAATGTTATCTGCTGTGTTTATTGGATTGTCACATCAAAAAGAGAAAAAATAAAATTGAATTAATTAACCTTTAAATATTACAAATATGTTAATGACAGTATTATTACAAGCTATAACAGCAACCGCTTTATCAAAGCTTGGTGCAACAATCGGAGCGGGAGTTATTGTGTTAGGAGCCGCATTTGGTTTGAGTAAAATAGGAACGTCTGCTATGGAGTCGATAGCTCGTCAACCGGAAGCAGCAGACGACATAAGAACTTCTATGATCATTATTGGAGGATTGGTCGAGGGGGTTTCTCTTTTTGCGGTCATTGTTTGTCTTCTAACCTTATACGCATAAAAAAGAGTAGATTATGGATCTTTTGATTCCCGAAATAGGCATACTTGTTTGGATGCTTATCGCTGCCGGTATAGTGTTTCTTATCTTGATTAAATGGGGCTTCCCAGTAATAACCAAAATGGTAGATGATAGAAAAGAATTTATAGATAATTCTTTAGAATCGGCTATAAAAGCAAATGAGAGGCTTGCAAATATAGAGATAGAGTGTGATCAGGCGATTGAATCTACAAAAGCCGAAAGGGCTAAAATTCTTAAAGAGACAGAGAAATATCGGAAAAAATTAATTTCCGAAGCCAGAAGAGAGGCCGAGATGGAACAAGAGAGAATGATTACTTATGCTAAGAAAGTTATTGAAAGAGAAAAAGAGGAGGCTTTAAGAAGTATTAGATTTCAGGTGGCAGAGATCTCTTTGGATATAGCCGAGAAGGTGTTGCGCAAGAAGCTTAGCGATAGTAAGGAGCAGACGGAGATGATAGACAGACTCTTAGATGATATAAAAATAAGCGGATCTTAGTGGGTGTTTTATGAGTAGTGGAATAATTTCTGTACGTTATGCTAAAGCTCTTATAAGTTATGCCAACGAATTGGGTGTTGCTGAGTCTCTCTATAAGGAGATGTTAAAGTTATCGGATATGCTTAAGAATATCCCTAATTGGAGAGCAGTAGTATTAAATCCCACTATTAATAAAGATTTGAAAATAAAATTTATAGAGTCGTTGTTATTAAATAATGACAAAAGTGTTAGTAGCACAATGTCTAAATTTTTAAAGTTGGTATTTTCCGCAGGTCGTGGTGAGCTGTTATTGTTTATGACGGAAAATTATATAAAGATGTACAGAGATATGAATAATATTCTGAAAACATGGTTAATAACAGCACATCCTGTTGGGTCCAACATAAAAGAGAGAGTGAGTAAACTGGTTTACAATGTATGTAATGGCACAGTAGAATGGAGTGAGAAGATTGATGAAAGTATACAGGGAGGCTTTATTCTAATAGTTGACGGATTTATGTTCGATGCCAGTGTAAAAACAACTTTAGAGAGAGTGAAAAAAGAGATTGTAGAAAAAAATAAGCGAAAGATTTAATGTCAGCAAATATTAAAGCGAGCGAAGTTTCTGAGGTTCTTCTTAGACAGCTGAAAGGTCTGGATATATCGAATCAATTCGAAGAGGTTGGCACTGTATTGCAGGTAAGTGATGGAGTGGTTAGAATCTGGGGCTTACAAAATGCAGAAGCCGATGAATTGTTAGAGTTTGACAATGGTATAAAAGCTATTGTGATGAATCTGGAAGAAGATCATGTGGGAGCAATATTACTTGGTCCTACAGAGATGATAAAGGAGGATATGACTGTTAAACGTACAGGTAGAACAGCATCTATTAACGTCAGCGATAAGATGATTGGACGTGTAATTAATCCTCTTGGAGAGCCTATTGATGGAATGGGGGAGATAGAGGGTCCATTTTTTGAGATGCCTTTAGAACGTAAGGCTCCCGGAGTGGTGTTTAGGGAACCGGTTAATCAGCCTCTACAGACAGGTATTAGGGCTATTGATGCTATGATTCCTATAGGTAGAGGTCAACGTGAGTTGCTTATTGGAGATAGACAGACGGGAAAGACCTCAATAGCTATAGATACTATTATAAATCAACGTTTAAATTTTGATAAGGGAGATCCGGTGTACTGTATTTATGTTGCGGTAGGACAGAAAGCTTCCAGTCTTGCAAGTATAGTTAACACGCTGAAAAAATTTAACGCTCTTGACTATACAGTTATAGTGGCTGCAACTGCTGCTGAACCCGCTGCTCTTCAAGTATATGCACCATTTGCAGGTGCTGCCATTGGAGAGTATTTTAGAGATACTGGACGCCATGCACTTATTATTTATGATGATCTCTCTAAGCAGGCTGTTGCTTATAGAGAGATATCTTTAATACTTAGGCGTCCTTCAGGTAGAGAGGCATATCCCGGTGATATTTTTTATCTCCACTCAAGATTGTTGGAGCGAGCTGCCAAGATAATTGATCAACAAGAGGTAGCTTCAAAAATGAATGATCTTCCGGAATCACTTAAAGATAGCGTTAGAGGCGGAGGTTCTCTGACGGCATTGCCAATAATTGAGACGCAAGCAGGAGATGTATCTTCTTATATACCAACAAATGTAATATCTATTACAGATGGACAGATATATCTTGAAACTTCGCTTTTCAATCAGGGTTTTAGGCCAGCTATTAATGTGGGAATATCGGTATCTAGAGTGGGAGGTAATGCGCAGATAAAATCGATGAAACAGGTAGCAGGAACTTTAAAAATAGATCAAGCTCAATATCGCGAATTGGAGTCTTTTTCAAAGTTTTCAAGCGAAATGGATTCTTATACAATGTTAACTCTTGATCGTGGAAGAAAGAACAATAAATTGTTAATTCAGCCTCAATACTCTCCAATGCCTGTGGGAGAACAGATAGCACTATTGTTTTGCGGTACAAGAGGGTTGTTGCATAATATACCTATGGAAAAGGTTGATGAGTTTTCTGACAACTTTTTAACATTAATAAGAACAAAATATACAAAAACCATTATTGATCCTCTGGAAAAAGGTGCAGATATAAAGATTTTGGAGGCCGAAATAGAGAGAGCAGTAACGGAGGTATATGCAAATATGAATATAAAAATATAAATTTGTTATGTCACTTAGGGAGATTAAAACACGCATATCTTCGGTAAAGAATACAAGGAAAATTACCTCTGCAATGAGGCTTGTATCTACATTTAAACTTAGAAAATCTCAGGATATGGCTGAGTCTATCTCTCCTTATGTTAAAGAGTTGGAAAATATATTGGAACAGTTGATAACAACCGATTCTTTCTCAAAACATCCACTTATAAAACCTCGTACTGTGAAACGCCGTGCAGTTGTGGTAGTTTTTTCAGCAAATAATTCACTATGTGGCGGTTTTAACGCCAATATATTGAAACATTTCAGTAAATTGATAGAAACATTACGGCAGGAGTATGAATATGAACCATTAATTTTTCCTGTTGGTGAAAAAGTTACTCAGTTTTCAAAAAAAATGGGATTAGAGATAGACACTACATATGTAGATCTTGCTGAAAAACGAAATTTATTAAAAACATCAGAATTAAGTGACAGGCTGATGAAGATCTATTTACAGGGGGATTGTGATAAGGTAATTCTTACATATACACATTTTAAATCTATAGCGAATCAGATAATTGTTGATAGAACATTTCTACCAATAATTGAGTTTGATATAGAGAATAACAACTCTATAAACAGTAAAGATATAGAGAAGTTTGGTACAGATTATATTCTTGAACCTTCGGCCGAGGAGATTCTAAATACTCTTCTCCCTATGTCATTGAGAACAAAAATTTACTCCGCCTCGTTAGAATCTTACGTTTCTGAACAGGCGGCAAGAGTTATGGCTATGCAATTGGCTACCGATAATGCAGATAAGCTTTTAGATGAGCTGGTGTTGAGTTATAACAAATCGCGTCAACAGGCAATAACTAATGAATTGCTTGATATTATTGGCGGAACAATTCGATAAGAAAAAGTAGATATTACTACTCCAAACCGCTGAATTTTAATTCGATTTTCTTTGTATAAGCCTGGGCTGAAAAAGTGGCTAGTTTTTCATTATTTTGATTGAAAATAGATACTTGAGCCGAAGGAATTTTATGATGTTCTAAAAGAATATGTCCCTCGGCAATCAATGTATCGCCAAGTTTTCCTGCAAGATGATAGTATATAGTGGAATTTATACCTACTGATAGAAATTTATTCATGTTTACCAGAGCAGCAAAAACAAGATCGGCTAAAGTGAATAATGCTCCTCCTTGGCATATTCCACCAGCATTCAAATGGTTGGATGTAACCTTCATACTGGCCTTGGCGTATTCCTTTTTTATCTCTATAATTTGAATGCCATTACTGGCAGCAAATTTATCGTAATTATTTAAATATTCTTTTAAGGTCATTTTAATATATATTTGTCCGCTAAGTTAATCATAATAAAAGAGAGGACACCCTATAAGGGAAAGTGTCCTCTCTTTTATTATATAAATTAAGTGTTTAGAAGAATTAGAA
>DASRNO010000088.1:0-2030 GCA_035647375.1 Bacteroidaceae bacterium | reverse complement strand
TACTTATAGATGCTACCCCCGATTTTAGAGAGCAGATGATGGGTTTGCCATTCAGGAAGATAGATGGTGTTCTTATTTCACACGAGCATTACGATCATGTGGGAGGATTGGACGATATGCGCACTTTTGGACGCTTTGGGGAGATAGACATATATGCCGAAAAGAATGTGAGCGATGCGCTGATGAGTCGCATTCCGTACTGTTTTGCTACTAAAAAATATGCAGGAGTTCCTAATTTAAAGATTACGGAGATTGATTGTACACCTTTTAGTATAGAGGGTATAGAAATTGTGCCTATTACCTAAATTGAGCGATTACCAAAATCGGTTGGCAATTTCATTTTTAAAATGATTTTTTTATTTAAAATCCATTAGAATCCATAGATTGTGAGATTTAAAATCATGTTTTGACTTACTATTTCAATTGCTATTTGAAATATTTTGGCCCTTAGGCATACCTATCTCATTACCACTAAGGTTTACTTCTTTTTTTACTTTTTCGATTCTTCTCTTTACACAAATTGTATTAATGGGGGTGACTGACATCTTTGCCATAAGTTTTCTAGTTTAAAAGTTTCATATACTTCACGGGTAACTTTCAGAGTTATACTGCGCCCACCACACGTAATCATGGCGGCAAAATCAACCAACCTTCTCCTAAATGTATTAGGGTAAACACCTATAGGTATAACATCGGCAGTCACATCTCTTTTATAAGCCTCTAATATAAAGTGGCTTATTACTAGAAGAAAATAATATGCGCGATTCATACCAAATTTCTTGAATGGTAGTTGCTCTTTTGTTGCTAACTCCTTTAAACTCCTATGAATTAATTCGTCGGCACCTCTTTTGTGCGACAGTTCTATAATTGCCTCTATTTCAAAAAGATTTCTGCCCCCAGCTTCCCTTAACCTTGTGTCCGCAATATTATTGTTCCCTATATTTGTATACATCAGAGAATCGGTATGGTCGTCGAGTCCCAAGAGGTATTGCCCCTGATTGTCACAGCTCAAGCTCGTGAATATGGCTCTGCGGAATAATTTCCACGATGCACGTTTATCAGCAAATTCAAAGTAACGCCAAACGTTTTTACCATTGGTGAGCTTGTGGTATGGAGTGGCTTTTGCTTCACTAGCGTATTGCTTTATATCTTTATACAGCCGGCTTGTAATTATGTAATGAATATAAAGCTCATCCTCAAAACAATGAAAAGCCTTTTGATCGGCAAAACCACTATCAGCGCATAGAATTATAGGCACATCTACAGAATATCGCTCCCTTATGAGCTTGACTACTGCCTTTACTCTGTCTGTGTAATCGGTTCCATGGTTCGAGTGTGAGCTACCTTTCCTAAAAAGTACATCTATTAAGAAAGTACCCCAGCAAATGTGTAACGGCTGAAAACCTTTCTTTTTCTTATAAGTGGAATCACAGCCCTCTTTTTTCTTTGAGCTGTCGTTATCCATTACCATAGTGTCAATGCCCAAAATAATAATCTTGGGGTTTTCTATGTGTAGCCTCCAAATAAAAAGCTCATGTAGAATTTTATTGTAGAGGGAATCTTTAATAAAAATGAATTTAATAAAGAAACGCTTTATTTGATGAGAGGAGGCCATCTCTGATGTATGATTCTCCAACAGAGCCGCATAACCCTCGTCTTTCTTCTTTCTGTCGAAACTAGATATAGACATATCTGTTCCGTCAATGAAAAATGCAAACATTTGTTTTAGAAACTGCTCCAGTTGCAAACCTCTGGAACTTAGAAAAATAAATGAACCTAAGCTTATGGAAATTAGCCCATATAGCTTGACATTTTGAATGTAACACAAAAATAGTGAAATGCCTCCACGGGCAGAGATTTTCTTGTTTGTAATGCCTAATTTTGTTATCTTTGAGCTCATAAAAAGTTGTCTTGTTCACTTAAAAAGTGATGGTTGTTATCTATTGTTTTACACCACTAAGATACTCATTATCATAATAGTAAACAAGACTTCTTTTTATTATTTACTGTCGAATCGCTCACTATAGGAT
>DASRNO010000087.1:40000-41222 GCA_035647375.1 Bacteroidaceae bacterium | reverse complement strand
TTAGAATTTTTATTTTATTTCGGTTTTTGCATTTTGTTCTTTGAGATATTTTCATACAGACAATTAAGGTAGTTAGTTCATTAGTTCGTTTTATTTATTTATTTCGTTCTTTTGGGTTATTACCATCCGTCAATTTTATTTTTTTCGGTTTCGGTATTTTGCCGAAGAGTTTGGGTATTCATTAATATTTTATTTTTGTTTATCCTTTATTATTTATTTTACAAAGAAGAGTTTGATCCTGGCTCAGGATGAACGCTAGCTACGGGCTTAACACATGCAAGTCGAACGGATTCTGGATTCGTCTGGAATTAGTGGCAAACGGGTGAGTAACACGTATCCAACCACCCTGCGACTCGGGGATAGCCTCTTGAAAGGGAGATTAATATCCGATGTACTGTTTTTGGTGCATGCCATTTTCAGTAAAGTTTTTTACGGTCGCTGACGGGGATGCGTTCCATTAGATAGTCGGTGTGGTAACGGCTCACCGAGTCTATGATGGATAGGGGTTCTGAGAGGAAGGTCCCCCACATTGGAACTGCGACACGGTCCAAACTCCTACGGGAGGCAGCAGTGAGGAATATTGGTCAATGGGCGAAAGCCTGAACCAGCTATGTAGCGTGAAGGATGACTGCCCTATGGGTTGTAAACTTCTTTTGTTCGGGAATAACAGACTTCACTTGTGGAGTTTTGCATGTACCGTTCGAATAAGGATCGGCTAACTCCGTGCCAGCAGCCGCGGTAATACGGAGGATCCTAGCGTTATTCGGATTTATTGGGTTTAAAGGGAGCGTAGGCGGGGGGTCAAGTCAGCTGTGAAATACGTACGCTTAACGTTCGTCTTGCAGTTGAAACTGGTTTTCTTGAGTGCGTATGAGGCAGGCGGAATTCGTGGTGTAGCGGTGAAATGCTTAGATATCACGAGGAACTCCTATTGCGAAGGCAGCTTGCTGGTCCGCTACTGACGCTGATGCTCGAAGGTGCGGGTATCGAACAGGATTAGATACCCTGGTAGTCCGCACAGTAAACTATGGACACTCGCTGTCGGCGATATACTGTCGGTGGCTAAGCGAAAGCATTAAGTGTCCCACCTGGGGAGTACGTCGGCAACGATGAAACTCAAAGGAATTGACGGGGGCCCGCACAAGCGGAGGAACATGTGGTTTAATTCGATGATACGCGAGGAACCTTACCCGGGTTTGAATTGCTGAATTTGCATTTGGAG
>DASRNO010000087.1:0-35000 GCA_035647375.1 Bacteroidaceae bacterium | reverse complement strand
CGCTGAATTGATTCAGTATTGTATGAGAGGTTTTGAGGCACCTTACATTAGAGGACATTTGGAAAATGGTAAAAGATCTGATGATGTAAAAAGAGAGATGAAAAAAATTATATATGGATCATTAGGATATAACTCAAAACAGTAATATGAAAATTCTTTATGGTAAAACAGCACTGATTACAGGTGCAACAAGAGGTATTGGAAACGCGATAGCAATGCGTTTTGCACAGGAGGGTGCAAATGTAGCGTTTACTTATGTAACAAAAAACGAACGTTGTGCTATAGTAGAAAAAGAACTTGCTGAATTGGGTGTAAAGGCAATAGGTTTTGCCTCTAACGCCGCTGATTTTTCTGATACTCAACGTGTGGTTAATGAGGTCGTAAAAGAGTTTGGCAAGATTGATATCTTGGTTAACAATGCAGGAATAACTAAAGATGGCCTGATGATTCGTATGAGTGAGCAACAGTGGGATGATGTAATCAATATAAATTTGAAATCAGCATATAATTTTATACATGCTTGTTCTTCTATTATGTTAAGACAGAAGAGTGGTAATATTCTTTCTGTATCTTCTGTAGTGGGTCTACATGGTAATATAGGACAAGCAAATTATGCAGCTTCAAAAGCGGGAATGATAGGTATTACAAAATCAATTGCGCAGGAGTTTGGCTCCCGTGGAATTAGAGCCAACGCTATAGCACCTGGTTTTATTATAACTGAGATGACAGGAGAGTTAGACCCCAAATATATTGATGCGTGGTCAGCAAAAATACCTTTGAAGAGGGGGGGGACAGTAAAAGAGGTTGCAGATGTGGCACTTTTTTTAGTATCTGATGCCTCTTCTTATATTACCGGACAGGTTATTCAGATTGATGGTGGAATGTTTATGTGATGAAGATTTTATACGAGGACAATCATATTATTATTGTAGCCAAAGCTGCCAGAGAGATTGTTCAAGGCGATAAGACGGGTGATACTCCGCTTTCTGAAATGGTGGGGAGTTATCTTAAAAATAGATATAACAAGCCAGGAAATGTCTTTGTTGGAGTGGTTCATAGGCTTGATCGTCCAGTAAGTGGGGTAGTGATGTTTGCAAAGACTAGTAAGGCGCTTGCCAGGCTAAATTCTATGCTCCAACAGAGGCATATTGAGAAGCGTTATCTGGCAATTGTAAAAACCCCTCCAAAAAATATAGATGGTAAATTGACTCATTATTTAGTGCGTAACAAGAGTAATAATCGCTCTTATGCATATAAAAACGAGGTTAAAGGTAGTAAGTTGGCTATATTGAAATACAGATTAATAGGAAATTCTAATAATTATTATATTCTTGATATAGAACTAATAACCGGAAGACATCATCAAATCCGTTGCCAGTTATCAAGAATTGGTTCTCCAATAAAGGGTGATCTTAAATATGGAGCTGAACGCTCAAATCCTGATGGCAGTATTTCACTTCATGCTTATCGTATAATTTTTGAGCATCCTGTGTCACACAAGATGATAGATGTAGTAGCACCTCTGCCGGAAGAGAACTTGTGGCAGAGTTTTTCTACTATTCTATCACCGTTGTTGAATCAGGATTATCAATCAAAACTGCTTTGATAATTTTTATATCCGATATCGGACGACTATTCTTGTCAACACGCACCTTAGATATAGATTCAACTATTTCCATACCCTCTATAATCTCTCCAAATATTGTATAATAACCATCAAGGCTGGCAGCCCCACCGATTGTGGCATACTCTTCTATCTGTTTTTCCGAATATTTGAAAGGCCTACGGCCTTCCAAAATTTTATCGGTCTCTTTATCAAGCCTATCGTTTAAGACACTGATTTTATTACTATATTTTTTATCTCTATATTCAAGTATCTCTTTAGCATAGGGTTGGGTAAGAGAGTCTTTTAAAGCTTTACGGAAACTTTGATTTATCTTAGCCTCGTACCGTTTCAAAGTGGAGGATGATATTTTGGTTCCAGTTATTATGTAGAACTGTTGACTGGTTGAGTAGTTAATTTGTCTAAGACTGGCTTGCCCTACTGCGCCTCTTTTGTGATAAAATTTAAAAAGATCAATCTCCCCTTTTATGGTATCATTTTCTTGATTAACTCCAAGCACTACTCCCGGTTTAGCATTTTTAGAATTTGGGTCGCCTGCTTGTATCTTGAAGTTTTTCTCTACACCAAAAAAAAGTTGTCCGTCGTAAAAACCCTTTTTCACCTGTTTAACCATATTGTGCCTATGTAAAGGAGTCTCTTTATACAATTTGATAACAAAATTACCATTTGATGTCTCAAAACGAATATATTGATCGGCATCAATGATAATTGTATCAGAGTCAATAACTTCTATTGAGGACTCCCTGTTTTTATTATTACAATTTACAAAAAACAAGGCTGTTATGAAAAAAACGATTGTTGAAAGGAATTTGTTCAAAAACTGATCTTTTTAATTTTTTATCACTTAAACAAGAGAATTTTGACAAAACAGAGCTAAATAAAATAACTCTAATGATCTCTAAAATTCCATTTAGAATTATCACTATTCATATCAAATTTACCGAGTGTGGGCGTGCTGTCTCCAAATGAAATTAACGCATATTCAACATCAGAATTAGGAATAGACTTGGGCATTATTCTATATGTACCATCAGTTAATTGGTCAATTCTCCACAGTTGTTCGGGAGCACCTGTAAACTCTGGTACTGTTATAACCTCGGCATCAGCTGTAGCTGCCAAAGCACGATTTGTTCCTTCAATAACTATTTTATATGCTGGTCCACCAAGAAAACCATCTGCCTCTGGAACAGCTGTGATACTCCATCTTTGATGAGGACGGAATAGATAATCACCAATTCTTACGCCAATATTCCCAGTTGGCCATGTATCAATAACATCTGCAAGTGTCTGTGAAGGTATGATTTGTACAGGCTCGTTAGCGCTACTGCCTCCAAAACCTCTCATTCCTCCAGCCATACGTACAAAATCAACTGATAGCTCCAAAGCGTATCCTCTTCTTTCAGATTCGATTTTGTATGTTCCCTCTTTAAAATTATCGCCTGCTATGGGCCATCCGTTTTTCCAAATAAGTGGACGGATTCCTAATACGCTACGACCACTTTGATCCAAATCGGCTTCATAGTGACATGATAATTTTTCAATGCCTTCATCAATATAAATATGACCAAAGTGTCCAGGACCTGTAACTCTTCCTCCAGCAGCAAGAACCATTTTGCCACCACCCTTCAACATATCTCTTCCCATATTGTCCAAATATGGTCCAGTAACCTGCTTTGAACGGCCTACAACAATATTATATGTTGAATTAGCACCGTCACAGCATGTTCCGTGTGTACCAAATAGGTAATACCATCCATCTTTGTACATCAAAGTAGTGGCCTCGCAGTCAATTGCTATATCCAGAGCTTCGTTACCCTCTACACGTTTTCCAGTCTTGGGATCAAGTTCTATGAGACGTATAAATCCAAAGTATGTGCCGTAGCTACACCATAAACGACCATCTGTAGGATCAAGAAGAAGGCCCGGATCTATTGCGTCATTATCCTCAAAACCATCAGATGAGGCTACCTCTATGGCCTCTGTATATTGAAAATCGGGAGAATTTGGATCTAATGTTTTATTCCACATAGTAAGAATCCTTCCGTTGTGTCCACCTCCCAGACCACCACCAGTGGCTCCATATATAATCAAATATCGATCACCAATTTTTAAAGCATCGGGTGCTGCACCTCTACCGGGTCTAACACCTCCACTGTTCCAAGTCCAACCATCTTCAGAGATTAAACCACCTCCACCGGTACCGAAAGTGTAATATTTTCCTTCACATTCCATGATTGTTGAGGGATCATGAATAAACGGTTCCCCAATTTGCGCAATCGCTGTTCCTGTGAAACATATTGAAAATAGAGCAATCGCCTTAAAAAAATTATTTCCTCTTTTCATATCTTTATTTATAACTGATTGTAAGATTTTTAATCGGTTCTCCGTTCTCATCTAAGAATCGAATACAGAAATCACTCATTCCAGGACCATTAATTATGGCACCGCGAACAATGTTTTTGCCTTTGTTTAATGTTAAGCGAGTAGATACACAGTTGTCCATTACCATACGTCTGTCGCCGGAAAGAATTAAAACCTCTTCTTCGTTAAGCCACCACATAGATGCAGAGTTTGAACCAACTGACATTCTTATGTTTTTCATCTCAACAGGACTCTCAATAACTGTTACAGCCCAGAAAAGCACTCCGTAAATCTCTTTCTCAAGGTTTGAGGCAAAACGAAATAGTTTTACGTTATATCCATTACTTTCAAGTGCATGCCATTTTAGTTCTTGTTCTCCAACAGTAACTTTGTCTCCGTCTTTAGGAAGAACGGAAAATTGATTAGGAAAGTATTCGGTAGTGAAAGCTTCTCTAATGTAACTGTCTGTAAACACAGTGTTGGTACGATTTGGCTTATTAATAGGCTCTAAGAGTAACCAACGTCTAATAAAACCATCATTATCCGGTGTCATCTTAGTGGTTTTTCCCGGAGTAAAATAGGGAGCAGTACTCGGAGGAGTATCGCTTTGTGAAGCGGCTAGCAGAGAGCTTGCAGAGATGAGTGTACTATCTTGTAATCCAAGTAATACTGACATAATAAAGCTCATGGCCAATAACATTGTTTTACGTTTGAAGTTCATAATTAATATTTACAGTGTTAACGATTATTGTTTTTTGAAAAATATTTTTCGACAAAGTTACAACATATAGTTAAATTATGTGTACAAATATACATATAAAATAAGATTAAAAAAACATTGCTTAATCAATTGTTAGATTGCCTAATTGATGCTGTTTAATAGATGAGAACACATTATCTGTAATTGTATCATATGAGCAGTTGTAGGCATATATCGGTTTTAAAAATTCAATAAAAATCTTTCTTGAGGGGCGTATAAACCTGCTCCCTTTGGGTAGAGAGGCGTAAGCACCGGTTATGGATACCGGTACTACCGGTACATTAAGCTCTTTACTTAATATGGCGAATGTTTTTTTGAATTCGCCCAGATTGCCGGTTTGGGTTCTGGTTCCTTCAGGAAATATAATTATGTTTTTCTGTTTTTTGAGGGCATAGCTAAGTTTCTGTATGGAATCTTTCAGATTGTTCATATTCATTATAATCACATTATGCCTATTAGCTATAGCTCTAACAAGGGGGTGTTTTACGTGTTGCTCTTTAGCATAAAAATATGTGTTTTTTATAGTTTCCCATTTAAGAAAGGAGGCGACAAAAAGTCCATCTAAAAAACTCTGATGATTTGGAGCAATAATTACCGGCCCATTGGGGATGTTTTCAACTCCTTTAGCTTTTAAGCCAAAATATAATGACATGAAAGGTTTTAATGTTTTTATAAAAAGGCGTCCGGTGAACCATGACTTTGGTAGTCTGACAGTCACTTTTTCGCGGAGTATATTTTTCCAATCAATCGTTTCAATCTCTATTCTAGTTTTTTGAATGTTAATAAAACGGGCCATTTCAGAAATATCGGTAAACGCTCCCATCTGCTTGCTGCTTATTTCCATTCCGAAAGAGGCCTGAATGAATGTTTGAAGGGCTAATTTTTCTAAAGAATCAAGGGCTAAGTCTAATTCAATATGATCTGTAGGTAGTACGATACAGTTTTTTTCTTCCGATATAAATTTGCTCAAAATCTTATATACTTGATCGTCAGGTTCAGATATATCTGAAGGTCTTTTTTTCTCTATTATTGTTTGACTTATAAGTTCCTCTAATTTGTAACGTTTTAATTTGTCCAATCTTGTACGAGGAAGATCTTCATTATGAATATTGAAATTCATTATTTTTTTGTATGCTGAAACCGAACGGTTGTATGGCTCGATAACCTCCCACTTAATTTTATCGATTAATTCTTTGGCGGAGAAATTGATGTCGGCCTGTTCTGAGGGAACTATTATAGCATAAAGCATATCTTTCACCTGAAGAACACCTGCCTCTTTTACATAGGCGGTATAACGTTCCAGGCCCTGTTCTATTTCAATAGGGTTTACATTTTTCCCATTAGAAAGAATTATTATCTCTTTTTTACGTCCGGTAATAACCAATTCTCCTTTTTTATTTAAATATCCAAAATCTCCGGTGTAAAGCCATCCGTCGCGAAGAATATCAGCTGTCTCTTCCGGGCGATTATAATATCCTACCATAATATTTTCACCTTTTGCACAAATCTCACCATCTCTAATTTCAATCAATACTGATGGCATGGGCTTACCGGAGACTCCGGGAGAAATTTCGTCGGGACGGGTAAAACTAATCATGGGTGCAGCTTCTGTCATTCCATACCCTTCAAGAACATCTAATCCTAAAGTTTTAAATCCTTCGCCAATACGTTTGTCTAAGGCAGCTCCTCCACTAACTAAGTATGTTATACTGCCTCCCATCTTTTGGCGTACCGATTTAAATATTGTCCGGGAAAAGGAGCGGCTACCTATTGTTTTGGCTAATTTATAAAGAAAACGTGTAATAAAACTCCGCTCAATTTTTCCATAAATTCCCTTGAATAATGTAGAATAGAGTTTAGGAACACCAATTATTATGCTTACTCGGTTGTTTTGCAGTGTAGCCATAATGTCGTCGGCTGCCATTGATGGAGATAATGCTGTTGTGGCTCCAACTGAAAGAGGTGCAATTAAAGAACCTACCAAGGGTAACACATGATGTAGTGGAAGTAGAATCATAACACATCTGTCGGCATTGAAAATGGGGACCTCTTCAGAAACAGCCTTTACATTGGCCTTTATGTTTTTAAAAGTTAGCATTACCCCCTTGGGAGAACCTGTTGTTCCGGATGTGTACATTATTAATGCTATATCGTCATCATTCTGTTTTATATCGGCCATTATAAGATTATCTGCCGGTTTTTCAGTCTCTTTGTCAATAATATGAACAGAGGGAGTTATGCCACTCATCTTAAAGGCTTCTTTGGCTACATCAATTTTATTGTCTGAAACCCATACAATCTCAGGCTCACAATCTTTAAGTATAAAGGCGAATTCAGAGGCTGTAGATGATGAATCTACAGGAACTGCTATGCCATTGTTGTTCCATATAGAATAGAATGCATAGATCCATCCAACTCTGTTTTCTGAGAAAATAACGGTTTTTTCACCGGCTTTCTGATTAGATATACGGGAAAATTGTGTCACCTTCATTAAAAGTTCACTATAGCTAATTAAGATCTCTTTTAGCGCAATTGCGGTTTTATCTCTGTTTATAATCATTATGTCTATTTTTACGCAACAAATTTACGAATAAAAAGCAACTTGATAATAACAGATTTCTGTTGTTTGTTATTTATTTTTTAAAATATCGCGGATTTCAGTAAGGAGGCTCTCCTCTTTTGAGGGCGTAGGGGGTGTTGGAGATTGTGCTTCAGACTCCTCTTTTCTTTTTAAAGAATTTATTGCTTTAATAACCATAAAGATTGAGAATGATACTATTAAGAAATCGAAGGTAACCTGTAAAAAATTACCATAGTTTATGGACACAGCAGGAATGTCGCCTATGGCCTCTTTCATTGTAAATTTTAAATCTTTGAAATCAACACCTCCAACCAGAAGACCTATTGGCGGCATTATAATATCATTCACAACTGAGGTTACGATCTTTCCAAAAGCGGCTCCTATGATTATACCAACAGCCATATCGATCACATTTCCCTTCATAGCGAAGGCCTTAAATTCGTTTAGAAATTTCATGTTTTTATAATTGTAAGGTTATTAAAAAATATATGTCAATCCTACACCCAAGATCTCTTTAAACTGAACCCTTGGACCGTGTGAGTCGATTATCCCGTCTCCATCTTTGTCAACCGCTATTTTAATATCGTCATCGTAAATTAGATGAGTGTTCAGGTTTACAATGATATATTTATTTACCTGTAATGCTATTTGTGTCTCCCAGTTTACATCGATATTTTTTGGGTTTTTTAGATAATTGGAGAAAAAATCCAGTTTGGTAGTAAAAGAGATATTTTTGAGAAACTCTTTCTGAAAATCGTTTTGACTATAAATAAGTCGGATATAACCTCCAAATTCACTTTTTGTCTTTTTCCCCTCTTCAAGTAGTGTTCCAAAATTGTTGTATTTTGCCGCATCTACTCCGAAAGCTCCGGTGTTTGCCAAAGATTGATCGTTTACTAAAGTGATTTTACCCGTTAATGGGGCCATGAATGCACTAAAATAGCTATTGGGTTTATAGTCCAGACCTATGGCAGTAATAATATAAGCGGGAGCCAGAAAGTTGGATATTTTAGCAGTGTCTTTGGCGTAATCTTTACCCTCGGTCATCTGAGTCTTGAAATTAAGCATAGCTGCATAAAAAAAATTATCGAATGCTTTTTTACCATATTTTGATAGAAAATCGAACTTGTCGTTTGTTTTCATAAAATCGGTATTCTTGCCCTGTTTTAATAGACCGTAGCCTAAATCAAGTGAGTTATCCCAAGCTGTGGTTTCGCTTTTATAATTTGCAAAGACGCTAAACAGACCATTTATTGCGAAAGAGTTTTGACCGCCTGAAGCCCAGTTTGTTAGTGAGGTTTGAGCAAAATTCAACCCCATTGTTCCACCCTTTTTCCAACCCTGAAAAGAATCTGTATCAATAACTCGCAAATTTTTCTCTCCCTCTGTTACTTGACCAAATATAACACCGCTTATTGCAAACAACAGAATTAACAATAAATGTTTTTTTATTTCTTTCATTTTCAATTGTAATAAATGTTAAACTTTGATGCAAAGAAACTCTTTTTTTATCAATCAGTATGGCTAAACAGAAATAAAATTTGCTCGAGTTTTTTTAAAATATTGCTGTATCATCGAAAATAGATATTAGGAAAGCATTGTTGATTTGTATAAATTTGTGACCAAAATAGATATTAATATATAAGTAAGAATGAAACCGACACTATTTGTATTAGCCGCAGGTATGGGAAGCCGTTATGGAGGGCTTAAACAGTTAGATCAGTTAGGGCCCAGTGGTGAAACCATTATGGATTACTCAATTTTTGACGCTATCAGGAGTGGATTTGGAAAGATAGTTTTTGTGATACGAAAAGATTTTGAGAATGATTTCCGAAATATGGTTTTAAACAAATATGAAGGATATATTCCTGTAGAGGTGGTTTTTCAGGAGGTACATAATCTTCCCGAAGGATTTGTTTGTCCTACTGATAGGATAAGGCCATGGGGAACTAATCATGCAGTTTTAATGGGGAAAAAGGTGATAAAAGAACCTTTTTGTGTTATAAATGCCGACGATTTTTATGGTCTTCACTGTTTTCAAACTATGGGGAAATTTTTGAGTGAACTTCCGGCAGGATCAAAAAATACCTACTCTATGGTAGGTTTTCGTGTAGCCAATACTCTGAGTGAAAATGGCAAGGTGTCTCGAGGAGTGTGTCAGATTGACGAAAATAGATATCTTACATCGGTAGTAGAGAGAACGGAGGTGCTATGGATTGATAATAAGATTTGTTATAAGGGTGACTTTGACGAGTGGGTAACAATTGATAATAACACACCCGTGTCTATGAATGTTTGGGGTTTTACTCCAGACTATTTTGATTATTCTGAAGAGGGTTTTAAGAAGTTTCTAAGGGATAATATTGATAAACCTAAATCGGAGTATTTTATACCTTTAATGGTAAATGAGCTTATTAGTTCTGAAACGGCTACCGTAAAAGTACTTGACACTACATCAAAATGGTTTGGCGTAACCTATTCTGCTGATCGCCAGGGAGTAATAGACAAAATTAAAAATTTGGTAAAAGATGGTGTATACCCCCCTAAACTGTTTTGAATAGATGATATCCGCTGATAATTTAAAAGTAGAGTTTGGAGCTGTACCGCTTTTCAGCGATGTAAGTTTTGTTATAAATGATAAGGAGCGGGTGGCATTGGTTGGAAAAAATGGTGCAGGAAAATCTACTCTACTTAAAATTTTAGCCGGATTGCAAAAACCCAATTCAGGTATAGTCTCTACTCCTAAAGATGTAAAAATAGGTTATCTACCTCAGGTTATGAGGCCTTCCGACTCAAAGAGTGTGAAAGAGGAGGCCGAGACGGCTTTTGTGGAAATAAGGAGAATTTTTGATAAGGTTGAGCGATTAAAGAATCAGATTGTTGAGCGTACAGATTATGAAAGTGATGATTACAGAGAATTGATTGATACTTATGCCAGAGAGAACGATAGATTATCTATGATGGGTGGAGATAACTATCATGCCGAACTTGAACAGACTCTACTGGGACTTGGTTTTAAAAGATCTGATTTTGACCGACCGACTAAAGAATTTAGTGGTGGATGGAGAATGAGAATAGAGCTAGCAAAACTGTTACTTGTAAATCCTGATATTCTTTTACTTGATGAACCGACTAATCATCTTGATATAGAGAGTATTCAGTGGTTAGAGAACTTTCTTATAAAACGTGGAAATGCGGTTCTGCTTGTAAGTCATGACAAGGCATTTATTAATAATGTAACGAATAGGACTATAGAGATTTCGTGTGGAAAGATATATGATTATAAGGTAAAATATGATGAGTTTATTTTACTGCGCAAGGAGCGTAGGGAACAACAGATACGAGCATTTGAAAATCAACAGAGGGAAATAGCAAACATTAAGGAGTTTATTGAGCGTTTTCGTTATAAACCCACAAAATCTATACAAGTACAAAATCGCGTTAAAGTTCTAGAGAAGATTGTCCCTATAGTGATTGACGAAGAGGATAATAAAACATTGAGGCTTAAATTTCCAAAGAGTGTTCGTAGTGGCAGCTATCCTGTGATTTGTGATTCTGTAGGGAAAAAATATGGAGATCATACTGTTTTTAGCGATGTTAATATGACTATTAACAGAGGGGAAAAAGTGGCATTTGTAGGTAGAAATGGTGAGGGAAAGAGTACGTTTGTAAAGTGTATCATGGGCGAAATTCCATTTGATGGTAATCTAACCATAGCTTACAACACTCATATAGGATATTACGCCCAAAATCAGGCTCAAATGTTAGATGATGATCTTACTGTTTTCCAAACAATCGATAATGTAGCCGTTGGTGAAATCCGCTCAAAGATACGTGATATATTGGGTGCTTTTATGTTCGGAGGCGATTCTATTGATAAAAAAGTAAAAGTACTTTCTGGTGGGGAACGTAGTCGTCTTGCTATGATAAGGCTTTTGCTTACATCGGTAAATTTGCTGATTCTTGATGAACCTACCAATCATCTGGATCTGGCATCTAAAGAGGTATTAAAGGAGGCAATTTTGGCTTTCGATGGAACTGCGGTAATTGTTAGCCATGATAGAGAATTTCTTGATGGATTGGTAACAAAAATTTACGAGTTTGGAGAGGGAAAAGTTCAAGAGCATTTAGGTGGAATATACGAGTTTTTAAGAAAAAAAACTCCGGATTTTTTTACTAATATTGGCATAACACCTGCTTCTGATACATCTCAGAGTAGCTTAAAGAGAGAGAAAGTTTCCGGTAGAGCAGATTATGAGATTTGGAAAGAGCAGGAGAGGAAAAAACGAATATTGAGTAAACGTTTGGAAAAGTGTGAAAAAAGAGTTAATCAGATTTTAACAGATATGCGAGAGATAGAAAAACAGTTGCACACATCAAACGGATTGGAAAATCACTCAATGATATCTAAGTATTCGGAACTTACTGTTACTCTTAAGGAGGTAGAAGCAGAGTGGGAAAAGGTGATGATAGCAATAGAATCTTGATCCTTCTTGTTTCTAGTTATAGATAAACAGGCTCAAGTTAGATAGAGCAAAAACAACCTAAATAGGGTGTCACAGCATAAAATAATAGATAAAATATAAAGGTATGCCTTTAAATTTGCCAGACAGGCTTCCAGCGATAGAGTTATTAAAAAATGAAAACATCTTTGTGATGTCTAGTTCAAGGGCAAACACTCAAGATATTCGCCCTTTGAAAATAGTAATTCTTAACCTTATGCCCTTAAAGATAGTTACCGAGACAGATTTGATACGTTTGCTCTCAAATACGCCTCTACAAATAGAGCTTAAATTTATGAAAGTAAGTAGTTACATATCTAAGAACACTCCTGTTGAGCATTTACAAACTTTCTATAAAGATTTTGAGAAGCTGGAGAATCAAAAATTTGACGGTTTTATTGTGACAGGTGCTCCGGTAGAGCAGATAGAGTTTGAAGATGTTGCTTATTGGAGTGAGTTGAAAAAAATATTTGATTGGGCTAGAACTCATGTAACATCTACTATGTATATTTGCTGGGCGGCACAAGCAGCAATGAATCACTTTTACGGTATTGCTAAGCATCAGTTAGAGAGAAAAAAGTTTGGGGTGTTCAAACATAGGGCTTGTAATCCATTATTGCCTATTTTTAGAGGATTTGATGATGAATTTTATGTGCCTCACAGTAGATATTCTGAAGTGTATAGAGAGGATATTGTAAACAACTCTGAACTTGAATTGTTATCGGAGTCTGAAGAGGCGGGAGTATATATGGTTATGGCTCGGGATGGCCGTGAATTTTTTATTACGGGTCATTCGGAATACTCTCCTTTAACGCTTGATACTGAATATAGACGAGATATTGAAAAGGGCCTGAATGTAGAGATTCCTGCTAACTATTATCTTGGAGACAGACCATCCAATAAGCCTTTGGTTAGATGGAGAGGACATGCCAATCTTCTATTTTCAAATTGGTTGAACTATTATGTTTATCAGGCAACACCATACAAAATTAAAGATATCAGATAGTGATAACAAATAGAGTAATAGAGTTACTGGCACCGGCAAAAAACGCAGACTATGGAATAGAGGCAATAAAACATGGTGCTGATGCCGTGTACATTGGAGCACCTCGTTTTAGTGCCAGAGCGGCGGCAGGAAATGATATAAGCCAGATAGAGAGGCTGGTACAGTTCGCCCGATTCTATAGGGCAAGAGTTTATGTGGCCATTAATACGATACTTCTTGACTCTGAATTAATAGAAGTGGAGAAAATAATTCACAATCTTTACAAAATTGGTGTAGATGCGCTGATAATTCAAGATATGTCTATCCTTAAGATGGATTTGCCTCCAATAGCTCTACATGCCAGTACACAGACAGATAATAGAACACCGGAAAAGGTCTCTTTTTTAACACAAAACGGTTTCAGAAGAGTTATTCTTGCACGTGAATTATCGTTGGATGCAATATCAGAGATTCATTCTAAGTGTCCGAATACGGAACTCGAAGCTTTTGTACATGGATCTTTGTGCGTGAGTTATAGTGGTCAGTGTTATGCATCTCAGTTATGTTATAAACGTAGTGCTAACCGAGGTGTATGTGCGCAGTTTTGTCGTCTTCCATTCACTCTTTCAGATGCTAATGGAAAGATTATTGTAGAAGACAAACATCTACTCTCTTTGAAAGATATGATTCGCGGAGATTATTTGGAAGAGATGCTCGATGCAGGAATAATCTCTTTCAAAATAGAGGGTAGGCTAAAGGATATATCTTATGTAAAGAATGTAACGGGTTATTACAATAATTTATTGAACTCTATTCTTGAAAGACGTAAAGAGTACAAAAGAGGATCTTCCGGGTCTATCAGACTAAAATTTGAACCAAATCCATATAAAAGTTTTAATCGCGGATTCACAAATTATCTGCTTAATGGGAAAAAAGATGATATAGCCTCTTTCGATACTCCAAAATCTATAGGAGAGTATATGGGAACAGTTACATATAGCGGTCCGGGGTGGTTGATGGTCAGGGATGGCTCTCGATTCAGTAACGGTGACGGTCTTTGTCACTTTGATAGCAAGGGTGTGCTGAGAGGCTACAGAGTTAATAGAGTGGAAGGCGAAAAACTATCGCTCTATATTGATAATACTGAAGTGTTTGATAAGAATGATTTGACAATTGAACCTGGAACAAAAATTTATAGAAATTTTGATCATGAATTTGAAAAAACACTTTCAAAAGAGAGTGCTGAAAGGGAAATAGATGTTAGGTTGGAGCTTTCTCAGAATTCTGAGGGATTCAGACTTGACATTGTAGATTCTGATGGTGTAGAAGCGTATGCTCTTTTGACTTATATGAAAGAGAGGGCACAATCCCCTCAGAAAAAAAATATAATTAAACAACTTTCTAGATTGGGGAATACAGGATTTAGAGCTGAGGAGGTGATAATTAATATGGAAGATGAATGGTTTATTCCCTCCTCTCTATTGTCATCTTTACGTAGAGAAGTAATTAAAGCTCTTATAGAGGCTCGTAAAAATGGGTATATGGCATTACCCGCTAATTATAGGAATAATGTTGCTGATTATCCGGAGAGTAAGATAGAATATACCGGTAATGTTATGAATCATAAGGCCAAAAGTTTTTATAGAGAAAGGGGAGTATCAGATATAGCTATGGCTTTTGAGATAGAACCGGTTGATAACGCAGTGGTTATGTATTGTGAACACTGTCTGAAATATGCTTTTGGATGGTGTACTAAACATAAGGGAGCTGTTTCTCCATATAATGAGCCATATTATCTTATTTCACCCTACGGTAAACGTTTTAAATTGCTATTTGATTGTGAAAATTGTAGGATGCTGGTAAAAGCGTCAGATGATATTTAGTTTAACAAGAGCATTCCAAATACCGTCATTATCGGCTGTATCAGTAACATAATCGGCTGCCTTGATTACATCGGATTCTGAATTGCCCATAGCAATTCCCATTCCGACAAATTTTAGCATCTCCAAATCATTACCACCATCGCCGAAAGCTACACACTCTTGTGCGGAAATACCCAGAATATCTATGATGGCTTTGATCCCTTTACTCTTGTCACTTTTTTTGTTAATAATATCAACGAACGAATGATGCCAACGGTTAAATGAGCAATTTGGCAAAACTGCTTTTGCTTCTGAATCTTCTCCTTGTTCTATAAGTCCTATAATTTGATAGATCGGATTGTGGGCAATATCGGCAAACTCTCTCACTTCCGGGCTCTCAAAGTCGAGTAATTTAAAAAAATTCTGCACCGATTTAGAACTCTGATTTAAAAACAGAGAGGCTTCTGTAACAGCAAAACATTGGGTATTGTGAGTTTTTAAAAACTCTACCCAGTTACGGATGTCAGATTCAGGAATAGGACATTTATGAACAATCTCGTCCTGATAATAACAAAGACTTCCGTTGACTGTGATATAACCATCAAATATCTCTCCCTCAAGGTTGTTCATAATAGACCTATGTCTGCCGCTACTTATAAATATCTTAATATTTTTTTCTCTTAATTTTGCCAGTGCTCTGTGTGTTGATTCCAGCATACGATGGCTATTCAGACTCACCAATGTTCCGTCAATATCGAAAAAAACAGCTTTGATTTTCATCTATTTTATCATTATTTTAATAAAAAACAGTACAGCACAAGCCAAATAGAGTATGGCGGTAATATATAGAGTGGTATCCTGTTTTGCTAAGGCAAAAATTAGCCATATTGCAAAGATAGCCATAATGATAATAAGGACCAATTTCTCTCCTGATGTAAGTTTTGATTTCGACATGTTTATCTTAATGATTTTAAATAATTAGTAACATCCTGAGTGCAATTCTCTCCATCAATTGCTGCCGATAATATAACGCTGGCGTATCCGGTTTCCTCACTGTAGGGGAATAGCACTTCAAGATATATATATTGTTTGTTCGTCAATGCCGAATAGGCGAGTTACTGTTTTTTTAAAAGCTTGTTCGTTATATGTATGTGCCGGTAGGGTTTTAAGCTGAATCTCCTTAATCATATTATCCGAAAATTTGCCGAAAAGCCTCTTCTACTTTTCCAACAGGTATAATCTCTATGCCCGGAATATTTTTCCCTAAACTATTAAGATTGCTTTTTGGAATAATTATCTGCTTGAATCCGATTTTTTTAGCCTCTTCAATTCGTTGCTCAATACGGCTTATTGGCCTGACCTCGCCTGAAAGACCAATTTCGCCGGCCATACAGAGAGACCGATTAATAACTATGTCAAGATTGCTGGAAAGAATTGCGCTTATTACTGATAGATCAATAGCCGGATCACTCATTCGTAATCCCCCTGTAACGTTTAAAAAAACATCCTTTTGTCCCAGTTTGAATCCTGCTCTTTTCTCCAAAATAGCTAACAACATATTTAAACGACGATAATCAAAACCGATTGCCGATCTTTGAGGAGTTCCGTACACAGCGGTACTCACAAGAGCTTGTGTCTCTATAAGGAAAGGCCTGGCTCCCTCTATAACACTTGCTATTGCAACACCACTCATTTCTTTGTGAATTTCAGAAAGTAACAGTTCGGAAGGATTATTTACCTGCTTTAGCCCATTCTGCCTCATCTCATAGATACCCAGTTCAGAGGTACTTCCAAAGCGATTTTTTATAGGCCTTAATATTCTATAATGGTAGTGTTGGTCTCCTTCGAACTGTATAACTGTATCAACTATATGTTCAAGAATTTTTGGACCGGCAATACTACCCTCTTTGGTAATATGTCCTATCAATATTATTGGTATTCCGCTCCTTTTAGAGAATTTGAGAAGCAAAGAGGCGCATTCTCGCACTTGTGTAATACTTCCGGCTGATGAATCGGCCATCTCTGTACTCATTGTCTGAATAGAGTCAATAATAATCAATTCCGGTTTACACTCCTTAATATGCTCTAGAATATTTTCTATAGATGTTTCACAGAGTATAAATAGATTTTCATTCTTGGTTATAAGCTCAGGATTATTTGTCGATAGCCTTTCGGCCCTTAATTTGATCTGTCTAGCACTCTCCTCGCCCGAAACGTATAACACGCGTATCCCTGTTAGTTGTACTACTGTTTGTAAAATCAGAGTGGATTTGCCTATACCCGGCTCTCCTCCTAATAGTACCAGCGATCCTTTTACTAAGCCACCTCCCAAAACGCGGTTTAGTTCGGCTTCGCACAGGTCTATTCTGGCATCTTCATAGCCAGACACCTCGTTTAATCTGATAGCACAGGATGCATCTATTCCGTTTAATGATTTAAATTCCGATCCGGATAATGTTGTTTTTCTGTTTACATGTTCGGTAAATGAGTTCCAGCTATCACATACCGGACATTTGCCACTCCATTTTGGAGAGTCATATCCGCAATTGCTACATACAAATACTGTTTTGTTTCCTTTAGCCATCTGATTTATTCACTTTTTGCCAATTTTGACCACTGAAAGACTCCATAAAGAGAGTTTAAAAGATAAAAGAATGATTGAACCATCATTATTGCTGCATATTGTTCTCCGTGTGCTGTAGCAATCGCCCAGATTGATATAGTTGTTACATTAACAATAATCCACATGAACCATTGTTCGATAAATGCAAAAGTAAGAACAAACTGAGCTACCACCATCACTGTTGTTACAGTAGCATCCATGAATGGTTGAGCGTCGTCGGTCTGTTTAAGAAGGAATCCCAGACCAATAATACTTGCTGCACTTATAACAAATAAAAAAAATCTCTGTGGCCAGCTCATCCAACGGGTTTTTATGGTAGATATTTGATTTTTTAAAACCCTTTTTCGCCATTGCGAGAAACCGAAAAACTGCATTGGAATATTGTAAATAAAGAAAAGAGCGGCGTATGCGTATAATCCGGTTTTTAATGCAATATAGCCCGAAATGGCCGATCCTATTAGTCCAAAAGCAAAATTCAAAATATTTCCTTTGGCACCGAATACAACACAAAGTATACCAAAAAGACCTCCTGTAAAGCTTAGAGGCTCAAAACTTCCCTTAGTTAGGCTAATTATCAGACTTAGCGATATAAAGCCGATTATAAGAAAATAGTCCCAAGGTTTAAAAATCTTTCTGTTAAGTAGAGCACTTAGTTTAATTGACTCTTTTATTCTTTTATTATTGTCTAACTGTGACATATAGTTTTTTATTTTAAATAGGTGTTGCTTATAGTGAGATCTATTTTAGCTCTTAGAATATGCAAAAGTATAAAAATAATGGGGCATGCGGGTAGTGAATTATTAAAAAGTAGCTATATTTGCTTGTCTAAGCGACATATACCGGCGTATACCGGTTTTTTTAAGAGTTATTATTCTATCGTTTTTTAAACGACATTTTCCCTGAAACTTACAAAACTGCATATTGTGAAAGTATTAAAATTTGGAGGCTCTTCTATAGGATCAAAACAGAGCATCCTAAATGTAAAAAAGATAATAGAGTCTGAGCAAGACAACGTAGTTGTTGTTGTTTCTGCTCTTGAAGGAGTGACTGATAACCTTATTCGTATTGCTAGATTAGCTGCTTCGGGCGATTCCCACTACTTGTGTCTATTTGATTCTATGATTTCGTTGCACGAAGACCTTATCAAAAAAGTTTTATATGAAGAGAAGCAACATATAGCTCTGTGTGGAGTTCAAGAGTTATTTGCTGAGCTGAAAAACATTTTCGAAGGGCTCTCTCTTATCCGAGATCTTTCAGACAAAACTCTTGACACTATTGTTAGTTATGGAGAACGTCTTTCGGTAATAATAGTTGGTCAACTTATATCAGAAATAACAACTTTTGATTCAAGAGATTTTATAAAAACTGAACGCAAATCAAATAAGCATGCCGTAGTAAAATCACTCACTTCCAAATTAATTCGTGATTTTTTTGCTAATGCGCCACGTAGAGTAATAATTGCAGGCTTCATATCTTCTGATTCTGTTTCTGGCGAGGTTACAAATTTAGGGCGCGGAGGATCTGATTATACAGCTGCACTTATAGCCGCCGAACTCAATGTAGATACCCTTGAGATATGGACTGATGTGGATGGTTTTATGACGGCCGATCCTCATGTAATCTCTACAGCTTATACAATAGAGCAACTTAGTTATCAGGAGGCTGTGGAGTTGTGTAATTTTGGTGCCAAAGTGGTTTACCCACCCACTATTTATCCGGTATGTCTTAAGAATATTCCAATCCAGATAAAAAATACGTTTAACCCTAATGGTAAGGGCACGGTTATTGTACAGGAGTTACCTGCCGGAAGAAAGGCAATTAAAGGTATATCAAGCATTAACAACACAACGCTTATTACTATGTGTGGACTAGGAATGGTGGGTGTTATAGGTGTGAATTATAGACTTTTTAAAACACTTGCCAGAAATGGTATAAGTGTATTTTTGGTCTCTCAGGCCTCGTCTGAGAATAGTATTTCGATAGGTATTAGGAATGAAGATGCGGAATTAGCCTGTAATGTATTGAACGAGGAGTTCGAAAAAGAGATAGCAGTAGGAGAGATATTCTCCGTATCGGCTGAAAAAAATCTTGCTACTATAGCTATAGTAGGCGAGAATATGAAACATACTCCTGGTATAGCCGGGAAATTATTTGGTGTTCTGGGACGTAATGGTATTAATGTTATAGCCTGTGCTCAGGGCGCTTCAGAGACAAATATATCATTTGTTGTTGAATCAAATTCATTACGCAAGTCACTTAATGTAATTCATGACTCTTTCTTCCTATCTGAATATCAGGTTTTGAATCTTTTTATTTGTGGTGTTGGAACCGTTGGCAGTAGCCTTATTGAACAGATAATAGCTCAGACTGAACAGTTGATGGGGGAACGTGGGCTAAAACTGAATGTAGTAGGATTGGCAAGGGGTAATAGAGCTTTATTTGATCGCGAAGGTCTTGATCTGGAAAATTTTAGGGAAAAATTGGACAACAGTGATGAGAGCGATTTACAAAAATTGCGTAACGAAGTTATTGGAATGAATATATTTAATTCGGTTTTTGTTGATTGTACAGCTAATCCGGGAGTAGCTACTCTTTACAAAGATTTTTTGAGTAATAATATATCGGTTGTGGCTGCTAATAAGATAGCTGCATCGTCGGAATATGAGACCTATGCTGAGTTAAAGAGAATAGCTCGTAAGAGAGGGGTTAAATTTCTTTTTGAAACAAACGTTGGAGCAGGACTTCCTGTTATAAATACTATTAATGATCTTATTAATAGTGGAGATAAAATTTTAAAAATAGAGGCGGTGTTGAGTGGAACTCTCAATTTTATATTTAATACTCTAAGCTCAGATATACCTCTTAGCCGTACTATTGTTATGGCAAAGGAATTGGGTTATAGTGAACCGGACCCACGTATAGACTTGAGCGGGAAAGATGTGGTTAGGAAACTGGTGATTCTTGCTCGCGAAAGTGGATATATACTTGAACAGGAGGATGTTGACACAAAACTATTTATTCCTAAGGAACTTTTTGAGGGTACGTTAGATGATTTCTGGACTAAATTACCTATGCTTGATAAAGAGTTTGAAAATAGACGCAGGCTACTTGATAAACAAAATAAAAGATGGCGTTTTGTAGCCAGCATGAATCAAGGTAAGGGTTCTGTAGCATTGATTGAGGTTGATAACACACATCCCTTTTTCAATTTACAGGGGAGTAATAATATTATACTTATTACAACTGAACGCTATAAGGAGTATCCAATGTTGATTCAAGGCTATGGAGCAGGAGCTGCCGTAACATCGGCCGGAGTGTTTGCAGATATTATGAGTATAGCCAATATTTGAGACTGAGAGTTATGAAGTATTTAATTATTCTTGGCGATGGAATGGCAGATTGGCCCATAGAGGCGTTTGAAGGTAGAACAATACTACAAAATGCAAAAAAACCCTATATGGATATGTTGGCTGCTAAGGGTCGTAATGGATTGTTTAAAAGTGTACCTGACGGTTTCCTTCCCGGAAGCGAGGTGGCCAATTTATCGGTGCTTGGATACGATGTGGCATCTGTATTTGAAGGGAGAGGCGTTTTAGAGGCTGCTAATATGGGGGTTGACATACAGCCTGGTGAGCTGGGTATGCGTTGTAATCTTATATGTGTTGATAATGGGTTAATTAAAAATCATTCGGCGGGTCATATATCAACTGCTGAGGCAGCTGAGTTGATGGAATTCTTACAGAGAGAGCTGGGAGATGAGCGAACTCATTTCTATTCCGGTGTTCAATATCGACATCTATTGGTGTTAAAGGGAGGAGACAAACGGCTTATATGCACTCCTCCGCATGATGTGCCTATGAAGCCTTTTATGCCACTGATAGTCAAAGCTGAGGTGGATGAGGCGTTAGATACAGCGCAGAGACTGAATAATTTAATTCTCAATTCAATGTCAATTCTACCGAGTCACTCTGTAAATATAAAAAGAGCCGAAGAGGGCAAAGATATGGCAAACTGTATATGGCCTTGGTCACCGGGTTATAGACCCAATATGACAAAATTATCAGATATCTATCCGTTTATTAAGGAAAGTTCTGTTATATCGGCGGTTGATTTAATTAAAGGAATAGGATACTATGCAGGGATGAAAATAATTGATGTAGAGGGTGCTACGGGTATGTTTGATACCAATTACAGTAACAAAGCTAAGGCAGCTGTTGAGGCATTACGTTCTGACGATCTGGTTTATGTGCATGTTGAGGCTCCTGACGAAGCGGGCCATGAGGGTGATTGTAATTTGAAAAACCGCACCGTTGAAGATCTTGATAGATTACTTGTTGGTCCTATTTTTGAATCGATTAAAGATTGGCAGACTCCAGTAGCTATAGCTATACTACCAGATCATCCTACTCCATGTGCACTTCGTACACACACCTCTGATCCGGTTCCGTTTTTGATATATTATCCTGGTATTGAGCCTGATAGCGTTAAGGTTTTTGACGAAATTTCTTGTAAAGAGGGTTCACTTGGAACTATGTCAGGAGCACAATTTATGAATTTTTTTCTATCAAAAAAATGAGATATTACAGCACTAACAACAAGAACGCTACAGTCTCTTTACGTGATGCAGTAGTAAAAGGATTAGCTCCGGATAGAGGACTCTATATGCCCTGTTTTTTGAAAAAAATTGACAGTGATTTTTTTACATATATCGATACTCTCTCTTTTCAAGATATATCTTATAAAGTGGCTCAGGCTTTTTTTGGAGATGATATTCCCGATAAAGAACTAAAACGTATTGTTTATGATACTTTAAATTTTGAAACCCCGGTTGTTCCGGTTCAAGACGACATTTACTCGTTAGAACTTTTTCATGGACCCACTATGGCTTTTAAAGATGTAGGTGCGCGTTTTATGGCAAGAGTGTTGGGCTATTTCAACAGAGAACAAAATAGGCCTGTAAATGTTCTTGTAGCCACATCGGGTGATACCGGTAGTGCCGTAGCGAATGGTTTTTTAGGTGTGAAAGGAGTAAATGTTTATGTGTTATACCCAAAGGGTAAAGTAACCTCTATTCAGGAGTGTCAATTTACAACCTTAGGAAAAAATATTACTGCTGTTGAAATTGATGGTGTATTCGATGATTGTCAGGATCTAGTTAAGAGTGCTTTTATGGATACGGAGTTAAATAGAAAGATGAATCTAACTTCGGCCAATTCTATCAATGTTGCTCGTTTTCTACCTCAGGCGTTTTATTACTTTAATGCTTATGCTCAAATGAGACGATTGGGGAAAGAGTCCAATTTAATAATATGTGTGCCTAGTGGAAATTTTGGCAATATTACAGCCGGGTTGTTTGCTTGGAAAATGGGGCTTCCTATAAAACGGTTCATAGCCGCCAATAATAGCAATGATATATTTTTTAAATATCTCCAAACTGGAGTGTATAATCCCAAACCATCTGTTCAGACATTAGCTAACGCTATGGATGTTGGAGATCCCAGTAATTTTGCTCGTATTCTGGATCTTTATGATTATTCTCATGAAAAAATTGTAAAAGATATATCTGGAGCAGCCTATTCTGACAGTCAGATTACTCAGACACTGAGAGAGGTTTATAATGATACCGGATATTTGCTTGACCCTCATGGTGCTTGTGGTTTTAGAGCGCTAAAAGAACAATTGAAACCACTGGAAAATGGGCTTTTTCTTGAAACAGCACATCCTGCCAAATTCAAGGATAAGGTTGACTCCATTATAGGAGAGTCTATAGAGATTCCAACTAAGCTACGTGAATTTATGAAAAATCAAAAGCACTCTATTCCGTTGAGCAGAGATTATACTGATTTTCGCAATTTGCTTATGGATAAACAATAAAGATATGTCTAAAGAGATGGTAGAATTTTCGGAACTGGAAATTCCTATGGCCGAAATATATGACTATATGGGATATAAAAGTGTAGAACCCGATGAGCATATAAGGGAGCTTATAGAGCATTTTATTCATGAATCTTCTAAATATGTGACTCCCTGTTTTGAATATCATATTTATGATGGATCTAATGATAAGGAGAGTGTAATAATAGAATCGCTGTCGGGTCAGGTAAAATTTAATACCGGAAGAATAATATGTAACCAGTTAAGAAATGTAGAGAAATATGTTGTGTTTGTAGCTACCGTTGGAATAGGTTATGATAAATGGATAGCCAATATAAAACAGCATGATGATATTCTCTTCAATTTTGTGGCCGATAGTATTGGAAGTCAGCTGGTAGAGAGTACTGCCAATAGCATGGAAAAAGTATTGCAGAAAGAACTAGACTGTTTGGATATGAAAAGAACCAACCGTTTTAGTCCCGGATATTGTGGATGGCACCTATCGGAACAACCTTTTTTATTTGGGCTTTTTCCGGATAGCGAGCCTTGTGGTGTTCAACTAACAAATTCATCCCTTATGCTTCCTATAAAATCGGTAAGTGGATTTATTGGGATTGGCCATGAGGTACGATATATGCCATACCCATGTAATATGTGTGATATGACAATGTGTTACAAGAGAAAACTAAAGAGAACTATTTGATCTCTTTTTTATGGACTGTGTCGTGTAGGGAAATAATCCCTATTTTCTTACTCGATTTGATAATAAAACTTTGAGAATAACCGGCGCACCAATTATAGGAGTTATGGCGTTAATTGGAAGTAATCCCCGGTTTCCTGGTAGAGAACTTATCAGATTGCATATTAGAGCTACCGCGGCTCCTGTTAAAATTGTAGTTGGCATAAGAGATTTATGATTGTTAGAGTTCAGTAACATTCTGGCCATATGCGGAACAGCAAGTCCTAGAAATGATACAGGCCCGCAGAAAGCAGTTGATACAGCTACTAAAACTCCTGTTGAGAGAAGCAAAATTGTTCTTATTTTAGAAATATTAATTCCAAGATTTTCGGCATAATAATCGCCAAGCAGAAGTGCATTTAGCGGTTTAATCAGAGTTAAAGACACTATGAGCCCGGCTAAGGTGGATATTGAGAAGAAAGGCAGTTGCACCAGAGTTACTCCGCCAAAATTACCCATACCCCACATTGTGTATGAATGTACTCCTTCGGCTGTAGAGAAAAAGTTTAATAGTGATATTACCGACGATGTTAGATAACTAATCATAACGCCTGCAATAAGCAACATAACATGATTTTTTATTTTTCCCGATAAAAAAAGAATAATTCCTATTACTGTTACAGCTCCAATAAAAGCTCCTAAAACCACAGATAGAGAACCACCTATATCTAAAGATCCTGTAGTAATATTTCCACCAAAAAGCAGCATTACTAAGGCAACTCCAAGTCCTGCTCCACCGTTTACGCCAAGTATGTCAGGACCTGCTAAGGGATTTCTGAAGGCTGTCTGTAATAAGAGACCGGCAACAGCTAAAGAAGAGCCGCAAAGCATAGCAGTTATTGTTTGTGGTAATCTTGACTCTTTTACTATAACTCCCCAGCTTGCTTTTTCCGGTTCGTTTCCTGCCAGAATACCAAATACCTGGCCGAAAGGGATCTTAACCGATCCGAAAGCTATGTTGGCCACTATCAGAACAATTACTGAGGCAATCAAAAAAAGTAAAATATAGGATGTTTTAGATTTCATTACCCATTTTTATTCTATTGGTTGTACAAAGGTAACACAAGTAGAATAAAACAGCAATTAATTTAAGATTCAGGAATTAGGTTCTCAAGCAGATTTTAACAGTGATTAGCTATATTCAATATTAAAAAAGTTTCTATTTTTTAATAGAAGTTCGATTATATCTTATATTTATTTATATTCGCAGATTGTTTATAGTAAAAAAAACATTAATCACTAAAAAACAACCTTTTATGAAAAAGTATGTGTGTCAAGTATGCGGCTGGGAATATGATCCCGAAGTAGGTGATCCTGATAGCGGAATTGCTCCTGGTACCTCTTTTGAATCGCTTCCAGACGATTTTGTATGCCCTGTTTGCGGTGCTGGAAAGGATGAGTTTGAGCTTGCCTGATATTATTAGTCAAAATAAGCCGAACATTTTTTAGCCGTTTATAACGGAAAATTTTTTCACCACGTGATCCGAGTATGTTTTAGATATCGGAATACGTGGTGATCCTATTTGATCAAGCTCGGCGAAAATACCCTCTTTGCTGCGTTGAATGATTTTTATTTTATTGAGATTAATAAAATATGACCTGTGGCATCTAATTAGATTATTCTCAGTGCATATTTTCTCAATACCTTTCATACTATTTCTAAGGCTATATTTTGTAATTTTCCCCGAATTTATGTAGCAAATGTTGGAATAATTATCTGCTGCTTCAATATATAATAATGAATCGGCAGTGACAATCAGTTTTAAATTACCCTTATTGTCAAAAAAATGTACAGGGTTATTGTTTACTCCAATTAAGCCTTTTTCGTATTTATCCACCAATTCCGAGAGAGATGTTAAGCTCTCTCTTCTATCCATTAACTCGGAAATTAGCGCTATAATAACATAGGGAAATATAAGAATAGAGAAAATTTGAATGAAAGTTGTGGGTAATATTGAGAAATATGCCTCGCTTCTGCCATTTAAAAGCCATTCAAATAGAGCGTAAAACATAGCTAAAATAAGAATTTCAATAAATTCCCAGAAAAAATAAGTGGAGTATATTAGTTCCAGAACATCTTTGAATAGCCTCATTAAGATTCTGCTAATAAGAACAATAACTATCTGAATAGACATCAATATAGCTGCTCTAAAGGCATATTGACTTAGAGTTATACCTATAGCCAAATCAGTGTTAAAGGGTTTGAATAAAATAATAAAGAAAAAAGTATATATGGGCATGAGTAGAATGTAACTCAACATTGTGTTCAGATTGACAAATGAATTGGGTAATTTCTTTAGCATAGTTGTTTTTTTTGATCTTGAAATAAGGGTATTTAATAGCGCAAATATAGCCTATTTTTTACCACATTTATAGTGGGGTGAAAAATAAATATCAATAATTTTACCCACATATATGGTATTTCACCCATAATAAGGGTTTCTACTACCTTTTTTCCCAATATATCCCTTTTATTTTTACCCAAAACAATTAGGTATTACATTTGTCATACTAAAAATTACTTATATGTATAAAATTTGTGCTTTTGGCGATTCAGTTATGAAGGGAATTGTTGAGAAAAACGATCCCCAATCTAATTCAGATAGATATATAATAAGTAATGACAGTTTTGTAGAAAACTGTAGTAAAAGACTTGGAATTAGGGTTTCAAATTTTGCACGTTTTGGAGGTACAGTAACTCAGGGGAGTAAACTTGTTGATAGACATAAAGAACAGGTAAGTAGCTCTCATTTTACAATTATAGAGTATGGTGGTAACGATTGCTCTTTTAAATGGTCTGAGGTTTCCGAAAATCCAAACATTTCGCACTATTCTCTAACTGTAGTAGAAGAGTTTATTAGTGAATACTCTAATCTATTAGACAAATTAATTTCCAAAGGCACTAAACCATTAATACTCTCTTTACCAATGATTCATGCAGAGCGATATTTTCGTTTTATATCGCAAGGGCTGAATAGATATAATATTTTAAAATGGTTGGGAGGAGACATAAATTACATAGATCATTGGCACGAAATGTACAATATGGCCATTTTTAGGTTAGCTTTTAAAAAAAGTGTTCCCGTAATTGATATTACATCCGGGTTTTTGGCTAAACGTAACTATGGTGAATATCTCTGTAGCGACGGCGTTCATCCTAATGAGAGAGGACACGCTTTGATTACTGATGCTATATGCGATTATGTGAATAGGAATAGAGATTTTTTATATGGTTGATATTTTAACAACTTTAGATATATATAATTATGAAACAGGATATTGCTAAAATTGAGTTGGGAAAGAGAGTTCTAGGTGGAGATTTGAATTTGTGTAGGATAGAGGATCAAAAAATTCAAAATTCTTTTGTAGAGTATAGAGAGGAGGCCAGAGAGATAGCTTATGGGCTTATGGTTAAGGGTTATAGAAGAGGGGAGAGAGTGTTGGTTATTACTCAGGAACAGGAGACACTATTATCACTTTTGTTGGGTTGTGAACTTGCTCATGTTGAGATTACCGAATTGAGAAGAGAATCATTAAAAGAGAGGCTGCTTACTACAATTGGTACAGGCGCGGTGAGGGCTGTGTTTTTAGCAAATGAATCCGATTATGAATATGTGAAAGATATAAGCAGTAGGTCTGAATTAAATATAGATCTATTTTTAATTCCTGATTCGGATTCTCTCTGTGATTTGCGTTACTTGCGTATGATTGGTAAATCTTGGGAAATTAAATATAAACCACTCGTGGATAGGGCTATTAGAGAGATAAAACTTAATAATTGACCCAATCTTAAGACTACTGCCATGTCATAAAGAGAGGGTTTAAGAGCCTCGGGAAACGCTGTTTAGGCAATTCTCGAGGTTTTATTTTAGGGTGAGATTTTATCTTAGAACTTAAATGTTGTTTTTATGGTTGTTAATCAGGTGTAAAAAAGTGTTATATTTACGATTCGCATTTTTGTTATACAAAAAATGAGTACTGAAAATAAGCAGAGGGAACGGACCATGTTGAAGGCTACACTTTATGGAAGTGTGGCCAATTTAATTTTACTTTTAATAAAGTCTATTTCTGGTGTTATAGGTCACAGTACTGCTATGATAGCAGATGCAGTTCACTCTTTATCAGATTTTGTGACAGATCTAATTGTTCTTATTTTTATTCGTATTGGTAATAAGCCTCAAGATGAGGATCATCATTATGGCCATGGAAAATATGAGTCATTTGCCACTTTTGTTATAGGATTTGTTTTGATCGTGGTTGGAGTGGGTATATTCTATAATGGAGCTGTAAAGATTGTGGGATCGTTTAAAGGAGAGAGTCTGACACCTCCGGGACAGATTGCTTTCTGGGCTGCTATTTTATCGATTGTGGTAAAAGAGATTCTTTTCCGCTATACAATAGCTGTAGCTAAAAAAGTAGACTCTAACTCTATGAAAGCAAATGCATGGCACCATAGAAGTGACTCTTTCTCTTCGATAGGAACAGCTTTAGGAATTGGAGGAGCTATACTTTTAGGCCCTAAATGGGCTATTTTAGATCCGATAGCTGCTATTGTTGTAAGTATTTTTATTGTAAAAGCATCTATTCAGTTATTGTTAGGTTGTGTGGGAGAATTGACTGATAAATCTCTTTCTGTTGAGACGGAAAATGATATAATAGAGATTGTACTCTCCTTTTCCGGTGTTTTAGAGCCACACAATTTGAAAACCAGACGTATTGGTAATGTAAAAGCTATCGAGATGCATATAAGAATGGATGGTAATCTAACCTTGACTGCGACTCATGCAACTGCAACTGCAATAGAAACAAGATTGAGACAAAGATTCGGTAATCAAACACATGTTGTTGTACACGTTGAGCCGATAAAATAGGTTGACCTTTATAGTATCTCTCTATTTCATGGGGTGATAAAAAAGAGTGTTTGGCTCTGGTATTAAACCGGGGTGGAATATGTTGATAAACTCCGCCAACAATATATCGGGATTAAATGCAGTGATTTCAAAATAAGGTACCTTATACACATCGCAAACCCATATTTTCTTATTAATGAAAGGTTTGAATTGGGCATAATATGAGAAGTCCATCTCTAATGACCGATATGTCATGGTTTGTAATTTGCTATTCTTTAATAACCAGATATCGGCATTATGAGCCTTTTCAAAAACAGTCTCGAAAGAGAGAGGTACTGAGCCACTCTGTTTTTTATATGCAAAAATATAATCCCCGCCCGCATCACATATCAATTTGCCTGTGGTGCTTCTACCTCCGGCTACATACCAAGCCGAACCACTTCTGGTATCTACCATAACGGTGGGTTTTTTTAATTCAGCATCGGAAACTATATCTCTTAATTTGGAATATCGCTCTTCAACTCTACGGAATAGCGAGTCTGCTAAATGACCGCATCCAAATAGACGGCCGTAAAAACTGATCCATTCAGCTCTGCCTAATGGGGATGTCTCCATGTAGTCTGCACACTCTATAATAGGAATTCCCAACTTTTCAAGTTGTCCATATCCACTCTCTTTGAAAGGAGAGACCAAAATAACATCAGGTGCCAATTCGATAATCTTCTCTATATTAGGATTAATACTGTTACCGCAATCCATTATACTCCCTTCAAGGTAATGCTTGTTAATTAACGAGTCTGATATATAATTCAACTCGCATACACCGGCAATATTTTCAATTAAACCCAGATCTACCATCAATTTAGCATGACTATTGGTCATAACAAGGGCTTTGGTGAAAGGAGTGTTGAGCTGGTTTACAGTAGATGATAACCGAAATTTTTTCTCTCTATCATTAGATAATATATACTCTCTAAGAACTCCGAATTTTTTCCATGGATTTTGAATAATAATCCTTATGGTGTTGTCGTTTTGTTCATAAATTTCAAGATGTTCTGCATAGTGGATCAGATTGTCACCATATCTGTGAGATGTAGAGTTATTAGAACATGATGAGACGAACCAGACAACAACCAGCATCATAGCTAACATACAACCTTTTAAAAAGTTATTCATAGGAATAGTTTGGATTAAGATTGAAAATAGAGCTTACTTCGGTTGAGATCTCCCCAATCATCGGTATTTGACAATTTACTCCTGTACTTATTTTGATAAAGTCGATTTTGTTTAATGTTACCGGACAATTATTACTATCAACAGCCCATTCTATTTTGAATTTAGAAGCCTCAGAATTATTAGGTTTGTTGTCGGCATAACCCCATTCATAAGAGCTTCCTATCCATTTGTTCTCCTGAAATGTATAGTTGGATGGTAGAAGCGAACCAGAAAAAACCAGGGAATCTGTGGATTTCCAAAGAGGATAATAGGATTGAGAGTGATATAATGCGTTATGAGTTATTGAACCGCTTTTGTAGGAGTTGTCTCTCCAAAAAATATCTCCGTTGGTAGAATCCGGCCTATAATAGGTTATATGGTAGTTTTGTATAACATTGCCTTTAATATGTTCTGATCCTGCTATCTCATACCATTCATCGTCGGGAATACCGTTATTGTTTGTATCTGATGATATCATAATCACTCCCGGCTCTGAACTGCCTGCAAAAGCATTTCCATTAATTTGAAAATCGAACTCTCCATAGACATTAATTACAGGAGAGTCAAAACCTACAATAATATAACCACCATAACCACCCAGAGTTATAGCTAATCCTTTTTTTAACATTTCAAGACATTTTCTGTTCATATCCTGTTCTGAGTCGCCCTCCATATATTGTGGTATCAGATTGACAAACTGTCCCGGTGCTGGGGAATAGTCGAACACTTTAGTTACAGATCCTTTAATGGTATTCTGATTTGTACTACCTGTAGCAGTAATACGGTTGTGGGTAATTATTCCGTTAGGATTTATTCCGACATTGTTTATGGAGTATTTTATCTCTCCATTAGCATTGAAACAGAAAAGAGAGCCTGGTGTGACATAATCTTTAGCATCGCAGATAAATAGATCGCCGCTGATACAATCGGCATGTATACCGTATGGACGTTCAATTTCTGTTCCATCCTGAATGAAATTACTATTTATTATCTCACCGGAACGTGTATCCATAATCATAATATTTGTACAATTCTCTCCGTAACCATACATATAGGCTTTATATCCGCTTATTGTAAAATTAACCACAGGGAGGTTTAATGTGGCCGAAATCTGGTCGAAATAGGTATCTATACGGTGTAAGCGACAGTTATAATCCATTGTATTATAATCGAACAAACCTCTGGAGACTACGTAAACATTGCCATCATCATCGGCATGAATGGCTCCCGGATTAGCTCTGAGGGGAATTTTGCCAATTTCGGTAAAATCTGATATATCTATTATAGATATAGTGCTGTCGGGAGAGTTGAAGTCTAGTCCGCCAGAGTTGGATACATACAATTTGCCATTAGCAAATGCAATACCATCGGGATTTCGGCCAACTTTTACAATAGCGTCTACTTTCATTGTTGTTGTATCAATTCTTGAAACACTACCATCGTAGCAGCAAACATATATTTTTCCACCGTGAGCGACCATTTTTCTTGGTTCTTTTGGCTTGTTATTATCAAATAGCTTTATCTGTTCCAGAGAGATACCTGTCGAGGCATTTATTATCTCTACACAGCTTGATACGGAAACTGCTATATATATTTTATTACCATATATAATCATATCATTGGCGGTGTCTCCCAGTTTACGACCATTCATTTTCATAAATATATCGTTTGAGCTTTTTTGTGCTCCTGGTATACTTGCATCCTGCCATCTCTCGAGAAGACCTTTTTTAAAATCCAAATATGACAATGAACTATTGTTTTGATTAAAGAGACCTTCGCTGAGAATATAGAGTCCGCTATAGTCTTTTCCACTCTCAATTTTATCTGTTTGTATCAAAAAATAGTCATCATCGCAAGAGGTGATTAGGATGACAAGAGCAAAAAAAGTAATATATATATATTTCATACCTGGGTTGTTAAAAGTTAATTTCTATTATCAGTCTAAATTCTCTACCCGGCATAGGATAGTTTCTAATAAGTTCGTATCTGCTGTCAAATAGGTTAATCAACTCAGCTTTTGTCACAAACTGCGAACTCCTTATATGGAACTTTTTAATTAACGATAGCCCCTGTTCCTGATAACCAGACATGAGATATTCTGGACCGTTGTAGCTGTTACTGAAATACTCTCCGCTGAAGAACATATTGTAACTGACACTAACAATTTTGGATTTTAGCGAAAAGATAGCTGATCCTGAATGGCGGGGAGTATAAGGAATTTGGTGATTATAGGTGATTCTGTTTTTATTAGTTTTATCCATTGCTCTTTGATAGGCGTATGAGAGAGAGATGTGAATCCCTAACCCCTCTTTAGAGAGATATTCTATCTCTGCAAATGTTTCGGCTCCTTTTGCAATGACCTCTCCTAGATTTTGCATCATCCATAATGCAGTACTCTTTCCGGGAACGGACAAAATTTTATCCTCAATATGATTAATGAAAAAATCGCATGAAAAAAGAATCTGTATGGGAAACTTCCAGGATTGACTCTGTTCAGTATCCCAAATAATACCTGTATTATACATATTGGCTTTTTCCGGCCTTAGATTGCGGCGACCAACTTGCTCAAAATATAAATCATTGAATGTGGGTAGTCTATAGACCTCTTTTATTGATGCTCTTAGGTGTATTCCCTTTTGTGGAATAAGATTGAAATTTGCCGCAATTGCAGGCGAAAGGCGTTTGTGATTATCAGCGGTTAGACCTGTGTTGGAAAACTCTTTTGTTGTTACATTATTTAATTGCCCAATTAAGACTACTCTTTCAAAAGCCAATTTAGTCGATAGAGAACTGTTAAGCGTGTATCTTATTGGATTATTCAGAGAAATTGATGAGCTGTTAAGGGTAGATATTCTTACATCCTTGGCCAGAGATACGGAAATAAGATTAAACGGGTGGTACAGAGCTACACCCGATATGTATCCCTCTTTTTGAACATATCTGTTTTTTATCTCTCCTGTAGTGTTATTAACAGAATTGTTGTGATAGATAATTCTGGAAAAGTTGAATTTTGTGTTAGCAAGAAATTCCCATTTTGCCGCACTAATATTTCTCAGAGAGGATTGGACATACCAGTCTCTATTCCATATCCGTTCCGAGGCGTTGTCGTTATAGAGAATGTTTGATGGTAAGCCCCTCTCTGACTGGTGAAAATAGCTTTTTACAAAAATGAGCGCTGAATTGTTAATCTCATAAAAATAATCTAAACCAGTTTTTATTACCTGTACATCTGAGTTATCTCTCTTCATAGGTTTCGAATATACCCCATTAAGTTGAGTATAACCATATTTTCCGTCACTTTCCAACCATTCGGTATAAAGGGAAATCATGGCTTTACCACTTGTTTTTGCAGAAAAGTCTGCTGATAGATTGTGGGTTTGAAAACTTCCTCTTTTCAATTTAATATTTGTCTCTTTTCTCTTTCCGTTTAGCATATCAGGCTTGTCACTCTCTATATTCAAGGTGGTAGCCGATGCGGATAGTACGGCGGGCTGTAGTATATTATTCTCCAGGCCCTTGACAAGTCTGATTGTTTTTATCTGTGACGATAACATTTTTCCTAAGTCTATCTGACCGGTCTGAATGTCGGTTTGTAAAATACCATCTACAGCTACAGTGGTGTGGCATGCACCAAGTCCTCTGACAGAGACGGTTTTTAAACCTCCTATACCCCCATAATCTTTTATAGTGACTCCGCTGAAATATTTTAGTGCATCTGATAGCTGGAGCGAGTTTGCAGACTCTAATGTGTATGAGTCCATCTCTTGTAAAGGAGCTGCAGAAAGAGCGGATCCGTTCTTTTTAGTATCCTCTACAAAAATCTCATCAATCTGAATAGCATAGGAATCTATATTCAAAGCTCCAGCTAAGGTCTGAACGGAGTTGCTCAAACCTAAGAGAATAACAAGTAAAAATAGAAAAGCTCTCAATTTTTGGGATATTTTTCTTGCTGTTAATTTATAATATCATACACCTCTAATTGATCTATACAAAAATAGGATGGTGTGTTCATACCCCATTCCCCATTGTCGGTAGATGAGAGAGTAAAGCGTATTTTGTTTACTCTACCTAGAGCGGACAGATTAACGTAGCTCCACTCGTTCAAGACCTCTGTACCATTGGCCAACATAACTGATGTTGATCCGGTTATAGAATCATTCTCGTTTAGTCCGGTTATTGTGAGCTTGTACCAATCCTTATCGCTCCAATTCTTTTTTACATAGCTCTCTTCTCCGTTTCCGTCATCTCCGGTTGTTATAGCCAGATAGGCGTATACGCTGTTTGTTACGTATATTCCTTTGGTATTATAACTGTTCCCGTCAGAGAAAGTGATGTCGGCGGGCAGATTGTAATCAGCCCCTCCAGTATTTACCGTGAAATATGATTTGCCTCTCAATCCGCAACCTGTGATAGCTGAAAGGTTGGAATATCCGGGTGTTGAAGTGTCGTTTGAATTACAATATGTGAATCCGAATCCAAAACCCCATATACTGAAAGAGTGTGATAACTTGAACGGCACTATTATGATATCGTCTATAAAATAGAGACCTTCGGAATGAGTAGTGTTGGTTCCTACGTAATAATACGAGGTAGAGTCGGACAATAAACCATTGGCAGAAAGAGTGTGATTTACTCTCTCATCTTCTGCGCATGATAACATAATAGCGCAAGCCATCACTGGAGCAAATAGTGAAAAAATCTGTTTCATTTTTTTTCGAGTTTAAGTAGTAATAATAAAAAATTGTCGATCGCATTAGTTACCTGAAATCTCGAAAACTGTTTGAAAACCGGTGAATCTGTTCCTTTTGTAAATTAAAGGATTGGGTAACCCAGAATTCTTGCCTCGAGAATCGTGGTTTCGTTACTGTTTTGCAGGTTTTCTGACTTGTCCGGTTTATCCGCCTTCCCACCTTTTATTGTTTTACAAAGGCAGTGGCAAAGAATGAATAAACATTTTATTGGACTTACAGCAGCGGGACTGTCCGGGATTCTCACCCGGTTCCCTTTTAATTCTATCTCTTTGA
>DASRNO010000086.1:0-15773 GCA_035647375.1 Bacteroidaceae bacterium | reverse complement strand
ACTTTATTTCTATGGATTTCAGTATAACAAAGGGATTTTTGCTGTTCAAGTTACTGAAGATCAATTCTTTATTCACATTAAACTGTCTACAATGAAAGAGACTGACTTTAACGAGCAGGGCATTCATGATGCTCTTGTATTGGGAAAACCTAAAATGTTACTTCTGGGATTGCAACATATGTTTGCTATGTTTGGAGCTACCGTATTAGTTCCTGCCATAACGGGACTATCGGTTTCGTCTACGTTACTATTTGCAGGTCTTGGTACGCTGTTGTTTCATTTTTTGACCAAACGCATAGTTCCGGCTTTTCTGGGCTCATCTTTTGCGTTTTTAGGGGGGTATACAGCTGTGACTGCAATGGGAGCAGAGCGAGGAATGACTATGGTTCAATCTCTACCGTATGCTTGCTTTGGAGTTTTTTGCGCCGGATTTATATATTTTATTCTGGCCGCTCTTATAAAATTATATGGTTCTGTTAAGGTAATGCGTTTTTTCCCTCCTATTGTAACCGGCCCTATTATTATAGCTATAGGACTTATTCTTTCCGGATCGGCTATAACCAATTGTCAGGATAACTGGTTAATAGCTTTACTTGCTATTATTGTTGTAGTTGTAAGTAATATATGGGGCAAGGGTATGATTAAAATTATTCCGATACTTCTTGGTGTAGTAATATCCTATTCTGTAGCTGCAGGATTTGGTATGGTGGATTTTTCTGCAGTGGGGCAGGCTGCATGGATAGGTTTACCTGTAAAAGCGGAAAATACGGTTTTGGCCATATTTAAAGATACGAATAGCGAATTTCTTATATCCTCTATCATAGCTGTTATGCCAATAGCACTGGCAACAATGATTGAGCATATTGGAGATATATGCGCAATATCTTCTACAACAGGAAGAAATTATCTACTCAATCCGGGTCTTCAAAGAACATTGACAGGCGATGGATTGGCAACCTCGTTAGCTGCTCTTTTTGGAGCTCCTGCCAACACTACTTACGGAGAGAATACGGGGGTACTCAACCTTACTAAGGTTTTTGACCCGCGCGTTGTACGTATTGCGGCATTATTTGCCATTCTCTTCTCTTTCTGCCCAAAATTTGCTGCAGTAATAAGTTCAATGCCGGCAGCTACAATTGGTGGTGTCTCTTTGGTGCTCTACGGAATGATATCTGCAGTGGGTATTCGTAACTTGGTAGAAAACAAGGTGGATTTCTCTAAATCGCGCAATGTTATTATTGCCGCTCTAATTTTGGTACTGGCTATAGGAATTAAATATGGTGCTAACGACTCTGTATCATTAGGCTTTACAAGTCTGTCGGGACTGGCGGTTGCAGCCATTGTGGGAATTTTTCTGAATGCCATTATCCCAGGAAAGGATTATGAGTTTGGAAAGAATGAAGAGGGCGATCAGTCTGTGAATTTCAAGGTTTGATATTATTATAAATTTCAGTTTTATATTTTATTCATTTTTTAAAAAAAGGACAATATGAAAAAGTTTTTTTTGACTGCCGGTATAGTTTTATTGGCTGTTGGGGCTTTTGCTCAGACTAACATTCAAATGTTTTATGATTTTGGAGAAAACCGCAAACATGTTACCACTACAATTGAGATGTTTAAATCGGATAGTTGGGGTAATACATTCTTTTTTGTAGACTATGACTACTCTACAAAGAGTGGCCGTGATGCAAATGTTTTTGGTCCTAGAAGCAGTTATTTTGAGATAGCTCGTTCTATTAATCTTTGGCAGGACACAAAATTCGCTCCCATTAGTCTACAGATTGAGTATAACGCCGGTGTAGGTTTTAACAATCCTGCATGGCTGGTAGGTGCAAACTATTTTCTACATTCGAGCGACTTTGCCAATACTCTTACTCTTGCACTTTTATACAAAAACATAAAGAACGCAAACAGCGGAGCTCCATTGCAGTTGACAGCGGTTTGGGGTATGAATAACCTATTTGGAGTAGATGGATTGAGTTTTTCAGGATTTGCCGATTTTTGGTGGCAGGATGTTGTATGGGGAGGGGGAAATTCCACAAAGCATGTGTTTGTGTCGGAGCCTCAGATATGGTACAATGTGGGTTCTTTTTTTGGCGTGCCTAATTTGAACGCCGGTGCGGAAGTTGAATTTGGATATAACTTTGTAGAGGAGGGTTTTGCCGTAAACCCATGTCTTGGTTTAAAATGGAATTTTTAGAAATATAAATAAGACTAATTATGTTAGCTAAACTTTTCGGATTTGATGCGAAAAAGCATACTGTTAAGACTGAGGTGTTGGCAGGAATAACTACTTTCTTGACAATGGCATATATTTTGGCTGTTAATCCTAATATATTCAGTGCTTTAGAGCCGTTAGGTATGGATTCTAATGCTGTATTCACTGCTACTGCTCTGGCAGCTATTGTGGGTACGTTGATTATGTCTGTTTATGCCAAAAAGCCTTTTGGTTTAGCACCCGGCATGGGCTTGAATGCATTTTTTGTATTCACTGTTTGCCTGGGTATGGGTAAACCATGGCAATTTGCTTTGACTGCTGTATTTATAGAGGGAGTAATTTTTATATTACTAACCCTGACTAATCTACGCGAGGCTATTGTCAATGCTATTCCGGATTCAATTAAAAATGCGATTGGCGCCGGAATAGGCCTATTTATAGCTTTTATAGGTATGCAGAATGCCGGTTTGATTGTGAGTAATGATGCCACTTTGGTAAGCTTGGGTAATATTACTGAAGGAGCTCCTCTATTGGCTGTTATTGGTCTTGTTATTACTGGAGTTCTGTTTATTATGAATGTGAAAGGAGCAATTCTTATAGGAATTGTTGTAACGGCGTTAATTGGAATTCCTATGGGACTAACTAATTTTAACGGAGTGGTCTCTACGCCTCCTTCTATAGCACCTATATTTGTAAAATTCACCTTAAATGAGATATTCACTCTTGATATGCTTGTTGTGGTGTTTACTTTTCTTTTTATAGATATTTTTGACACTATAGGTACAGTGGTGGGTGTATCAAAAAAATCGGGGATGATGGATGCGGATGGCAAGATTCCGGATGTTAAGAAAATATTTATGGCCGATGCAATAGCTACAACTGCCGGTGCTTGCTTTGGAACTAGCACTACAACAACATATGTAGAGAGTGCTTCTGGAGTGGCTGAGGGTGGAAGAACAGGATTAACCTCTTTTACAATAGTGGTGTGCTTTGTAATTGCTTTGCTCTTCTCTCCGGTTTTTCTTGCTATACCGGGAGCGGCTACGGCTCCAGCCTTGATTGTTGTAGGATTGTTTATGATGTCGCCTATAAAAAATATAGATTTGGACGATTATTCAGAATCTATACCAGCTTTTATAACATTGGTTATGATGCCGTTTGCTTACAGTATATCTGACGGAATTATGCTTGGCATGATATCTTATGTATTGCTGAACACTGTATGTGGAAAGTTCAAGAAAATTAGTGTTGTTATGTGGATTTTATCCATAGCTTTCCTTTGTAAATATATTCTACTTTAACATATAGGTGTTGTACTATAAATGTGGAGCCGGCTGAAATTAATCAGCCGGCTCTATTTTTATTGACAAAATAATAGGAACAAAGAGTTGTTATTTGATATTAATTACGTTGCCTGTAGTGGTGTTGAAAATTACCTCTGTTTTAGCACCCTTTTCAAAAAGAGAACTTGATAATGTCTCTATATTACCGAATTGGGATATAGCAAATTCTTCCTGAAAATAGTTGTTTAAATTGTTGTAAATTTTCACATTAGCTCTACCGGGTATTATATAAAACAGAGATGTATTGCTTTTTTTACCGGCTGATTTATTCTTTAAACTGTTCTCTGTTCTTGGAACCTGTAATGGTAATAGATTTAGATTTTCAATATCGATGTAAACAGGTGCTCCGCCAAGATTGTCTACTCCCAAAACTCCAAGTTTTTTAGAAAATCTGAATAATATTTGACGTTTTGTGTTGCTATTGGGTTCTACTTCTATTGTGAATTGCTCTCTTGTTATCTCTCTATTGCCTACAAATAGCAAAAGTAGAGCCTGTTCCTGTTCGTTAAGATTGTTGAGCATGATTTTAAGAGATTCGCCATCTTTGGGCATATTATCGGCCTGACCTCTTGTTATAAGATTTTTGCTTTCTCGGATATTGTATATCTCTTTTGCTGCTAATTCGGCCATCTTTGCTATTGAACCGGCTAAGGCGATATCTTCTGTTAGATATGATTTGGTTTTAATATTTATACTCTCTTTTTCTACTATACTAACAATTTCTTCTTTTTTAGAAGTTTGGGTGTTGATGGCCGATAAAACACCGTCTGGCGTTAACTCTACATAATGGGCGGTGCTCTTATTTGAAAATTTGATAATATAAATTTGACTTTTGTCAGGTACTCCGAATGTGGTTACTGCGATATCTTTTATCTCCCAATTCTCATATTCTTTATCTGATATATCGGTAAGCTTAAGATAACGCTCCGCATAACCACATAATTCGCCCGGAATATAGGTCTCTTTCTGGATAGTTACTGTTACTTTTAACTTTGTTTTAGGCAAAAAATAGCTGACTCCTTCGGGGGTAAAACCCGGATTGTAGAGTGATATATCGGCCTGTCCTGATACTGCTAGCGAAAACAACAACAATGAAGAGAGTGTAAGGTTCTTTTTCATTTTTCCTATATTTTATGAAAGGAGATACAAATATAAGGGAATAATTTGAAAGTAATTTAATGGATAGATTATCTGTATAGCATTGTCCAGGCTTCTGGTATCTTATCTACAATATCAGAGGCTGTTACACTTATCTCTCCTAAATGATTTGCCGCGATATCTCCTGCCAAACCATGCAAAAAAACCGATATAATAGATGCATTTACTGAATCATATCTTTGAGAGAGTAGTGAGAGAATTATTCCGGTAAGAACATCGCCGGAGCCCGCAGTGGCCATTCCCGCATTTCCTGTTGTGTTAATATGGCAGATATCTCCGGGAGAGAATATTAAGGTGGGAGCTCCTTTAAGTACAACTATAATGTTATGAACTCTGGTTAGTTTAATAGCCTCTTGTAATCTGAGCCGGAAAGTATTTTCTATTGTGGTTAACCGGTCAAACTCTTTTGGATGGGGAGTTATTATTGTATTATTGGGCAAGAGAGAGAGCAAATGTTTTGCTTTGGATATAATATTAAGAGCGTCGGCATCAAGAACAAGTGGTCTATTTATCTGTTCAAGCAGAGTTTGTAAAGCCATTGAAGTTTTAGTTGATTGACCTAAGCCGGGACCTATTCCAACGGCCTGAAATTCGTTAACAGGACAGGGAGAAGAGAAGCAGTTGTTGTTATCGTCTATATTGAGTGTACACTCCGGAACAACACTCTGTAACACTATCCGATTACATTCTGGAGTATGAATGGTAAGGTGCCCTATTCCCGATTTTATACAGGCTTTTGCCGAAAAAACAGCTGCTCCGGCCATACCTAAATTACCTGCTATTAACAGTCCGTGCCCGAATACTCCTTTATGGGCATCGAATGGACGTTTTTTTAATAATGATTTGATAAAATAAAAGTTGCTTACATTTAAATTTATTTTGGGAAACAGTTGTTTTATTTTTTTTGAATAAAATTTAATGATAGCACTATTCATAATTTTGATAGATTCAGATAGCAAAAGTACATCTATTTTGTTAAAATGAAACCAAAAAGCATGATAATAGAATAATATATAAGCTTAATAGCTAAAAATATGATCTCTTTTGGTTAAATTTGGAGCAGATTGAAGTAATAGAAGAGTAAGTGAATTCAATTCAAGTTAAGGATAAAAAATTCGAGATTTTAATAGCGGAGTCTCAAATAAAACGCAAGATAAAACAATTAGCCGGTGAAATTAACCGTGATATGAAGGGAATGAATCCCTTTTTTCTTGGTATTCTGAATGGCTCTTTCATGTTTGCCTCTGATCTTCTTAAAGAAATAACCATTCCGTGCCAGATCTCTTTTATGAAACTGGCATCGTATCAAGGTATGGCATCTACAGGGGTGATTAAAGAGGTTATAGGACTTTCTGAATCTATAAAAGGACGTCATGTGATTGTTATTGAGGATATTATAGATTCTGGATTTACAATGCGTAATACTTTAGAAAACTTAGGTACAAGAGAGCCGGCATCGATTAGTGTGTGCTCTCTTCTTTTAAAACCGGGAAAGCTGGAGGTGGAACTTGATATTAAATATCTGGCTTTTAGTATTCCGGACGATTTTATTGTGGGTTATGGGCTTGATTATTGCGGTTTTGGTAGAAATACGAAAGATATATACAGTGTAATAGAGTAATAAAATTCCCTTGAAATTAGTGATGGATAATATTGTAATTTTTGGCGCGCCGGGTTCCGGTAAAGGTACTTACAGTGCTGTTTTAAAAAAACATTTTGGATACGAACACATTTCTACCGGCGATGTGTTACGTGCAGAGATAAAAGCTGAAACTGAGTTGGGAAAAATTGCCAAGGAATTTGTAGATCAAGGACAACTAATTCCAGACGATCTTATGATAGATATGCTGGCAAAAGTTTATGATGCTAGACGCGACTCTTTAGGCGTTATTTTTGATGGTTTCCCAAGAACAATAAAACAGGCTAAAGCTTTAAAAGAGATGTTGATGTTAAGAGGCGAGAGAATCACGATTACAATAAACCTTATTGTAAAAGAGGAAGAGCTTATGCGTCGCCTGATTCGTAGGGCCGAAATAGAGGGCCGTGCCGATGATAATGAGGACACAATAAAAAAGAGATTCAACGTTTATAATACACAGACTGCACCGCTTCTTGAATGGTTTACTAACGAGGGGCTTTTATGTGAATTTACATATAATGGGTCTTCGGAGAAGATGGAGCAGAATATAATTGCTAAGGTAGCATCTCTTTAGAGAGAATCACTTATCATTTTGAGAAATAACTTTTATGTCCGAATCAAATTTTATTGACTATGTTACTATTTTTTGCCGTTCAGGCCGGGGTGGTAGGGGGTCAGTACATATGCGCCGTGAGAAATTTGTTCCTAAAGGGGGACCTGATGGTGGTGACGGCGGACGCGGCGGTCATATAATTCTTAGAGGTGACAGAAACTATTGGACACTACTTCATTTAAAATATCAGAGACACGCTTTTGCAGAATGCGGAGGCAATGGTGCCGGTAAAAAGAAGTTTGGCAAAGATGGGGAAGATCTGATTATAAACGTGCCATGTGGTACTGTTGCATATAATGTTGAAACAGGGGAGTATCTGTGTGATATTACCGACCATCTACAGGAGGTATGCCTGCTTAAAGGAGGTAGGGGTGGATTGGGAAATTGGCATTTTAGGAGTGCTACGCGCCAAGCTCCTCGTTTTGCACAACCAGGTGAACCGGCTCAAGAGATGATGGTTCTTTTGGAGCTAAAACTTTTAGCCGATGTTGGACTTGTAGGATTTCCCAATGTTGGAAAATCAACACTACTATCTGCTGTATCGGCGGCAAAACCTAAAATAGCAAACTATCCTTTTACCACTTTGGAACCCAATTTGGGTATTGTATCTTACAGAGAGGGAAAATCTTTTGTAATGGCTGATATTCCGGGAATTATTGAGGGAGCCAGCGAAGGAAAAGGATTGGGATTACGCTTTTTACGTCATATTGAACGGAACTCTTTGTTACTGTTTTTAATTCCTGTTGACTCGGATGATATATTAAATGAATATAATATTCTGATTAATGAATTAATTCAATTCAATCCGGATATGCTCAATAAAATGCGTATTATTGTAATAACAAAATGTGATCTGATAGATGATGAACTTAAGATAATGCTTGCCGAAAATCTACCAAAAGATATACCTCATGTTTTTATATCGAGTATAAGCGGATTGGGGCTTGACACTCTTAAAGATACTATTTGGAGCGAGCTTAATAAAGAGAGTAATACTATACACTCTATAATGAAAACCGAAAAAATAACACACAGTTCAAAAAAAACCAGTGGGCTTAAAAAAGAACTTTTGGAAGAGGGCTATGATTTTGAGTATATTGACGATCTCCCTGAGGATGATTTAGATGAAGATGAGATAGAATAGTGACGAATAGTTACTATCCTACAGCATCTAAATTGTCATTATACACTTTTTTCTCTATCTGTTGAGCATATTTCTCGTAAATAGCTTTTCTCTTTAATTTTAGTGTTTGTGAAAGAAGCCCGTTTGCCGTACTCCATTCATCGAAAACAAATATTGGGCGTTTTATAGACTCGTAGGAGGCTACTGTTAGATTGATTTTTCTTATCTCTTCGTTAAGAATCTTTTTAATTTTCTCATTGTCGAATAGATTCTGATTAGCGGTGTATTCAACTTTTGATTTTTCACAAAGCTCTTTAAACATATCGCGATTAACCGAAATTACTGCCGATGTGAATTTTTTATTCTCGCCAATAACAATGCAATTATCGAATAAGGATGAGTTGGTAACCTTTGATTCTATCATCTGAGGTGCGATATATTTTCCGTTTGAAAGTTTGAATATCTCTTTTTTGCGGTCGGTAATCTTTATATATTCTCCTTTGTAAAGGCATCCAATATCGCCTGTGTGTAACCATCCCTCTTTATCTATTACCATTTTGGTAGCTTCAGGATCTTTGTAATAACCCTTCATGACGTGAGGCCCGCGGGTTAGAATCTCTCCCTCGTCGGAGAACATAAGTTCACTTCCATCAATGGGTTTTCCTACAGTACCTATAACATTATATCCGTCCATAGGGCTGTTAACAGCAATAACCGGTGAGGCTTCGGTCATTCCATACCCCTCAAAGATTCTCATTTTGGCAGCATTGAATAGTTTTACAATTTGCGGACGTATTGATGATCCACCTGATACCACCAATAATTCGCGCCCTCCCAGAACATCGCGCCATTTACTGTAAACTAATTTGTCGGCCAAGTTGTGTCTAAATTTGTATAAGGGGTTGGTGTTGTAGTTGTCAAAATTTATACCAAAATTCCAACACCAACGATAGATCATTTTTTTAATTCCTTTTTGATTCTTACCGGCTTTTTCAAAGTTGCTGAACATTGTTTCAAGAACTCTTGGAACAGCACATAATCCGTCGGCATGAGAACTGGCCATGTCGCGAGCAATAGTTTTCAGACTCTCGGCATAATATGTGCTTATTCCTTTTTCCTGATATTCGTAATTCATAGTTCTTTCATAAACATGACAAAGCGGAAGAAAACTCAGCATTCGGTTTTTTTCTGTATAGGTCTGTCTAACGGCATGAGAATGTGCGTTGAAAGTAAGATTGCGATGCGTTAGCATAACTCCCTTTGGGGTTCCCGTGGTTCCGGAAGTATAGACAATAGAGGCAACTTTATCAGGACTGATATTTTTAATGTTTTTATCTATTATCTTAGACCATTCAGCACTGTTTTTATCCCCTTCGGCTATTAAATCTCTAAGGCAAGGTTTGTTGTCGGAGTCATCGATAAGATAGAGATCTACTTTGTGATCCATCTCCGGAATAATTGTTTCAAATAATTTATACAATGCTTCGTTACCTGCAAAAATGGCTCTTGAATCGCTATGATTAAAGATATAAAGAAACTCTTCACGGCTTAATGTGGGATATACAGGAACAAAAATCATTCCGGCAAGAACGCTGCCCATATCAAGAAAGTTCCATTCCGGGCGGTTACCGGTTACTACAATTATTTTGCTGTCAGGTTCATAACCTTTAGCTAACATTCCATAGGCTATGGATCTTGAGGTGTTGATGTATTCATCTACACTAACTTTATGCCAAACTCCGTCTATGCAACGGGCAAAAATATCATCTTTTGGATAGTTCGTTTTAAGGTTATCCAAATAATCGAAAATTCTAGTAGGATAGTCCATATATTTAATATTAGAGATTACAAAGATACAATTTTTCAATAAAAAAATGTATAAATGATTTAACTAAACGCCAAATAGCATATATATGTATAATAGTTGAACGAATTTTATAAACATTAATTTATATAAATTCATTATTACTCATTTAATTCTATTTAAAAATGAAAGTTAAAGGATTTTTTGTTGCTGCTTTTGTTGCAATTGCAGCTATGGTAAATGCGCAACCGGCTAACGATGCAGGTGCAATTTATGGTGTTAAATCAGGTATTGTAACTACTGAGTCGGAAATGATGGGCCAGACAATGGTACAGGTAAGGTATTTTGATGATTATGGGAAAAAACAGGCTACTGAGATGGATTTTGGCGGTGGTAAAATGAGAATTATCCAAGTGGATGGAGATAATATCATGGTAAATGAAGATCAGAAAACAGCTACACGTATGCCAGGCATGGGTGGTTTTGGCGGAAGAGGAGGTGCTCAAGTGAATTTTATGAATCTGACAGAAGATGTAATTAAAAATAATAATATAAAAGAAATTGGCGAGGAGGTTGTTGCAGGAAAAACCTGCAAGAAGTATTCAATGAGTGTATCACAAATGGGACAATCATCTGAGGCTGTTGTTTGGGTTTATAAGGGTGTTACTTTAAAAACTGAGACACAAAGCCAGATGGGAACTATGGTTCAAGCTGCTACCAAATTTGAAGAAAACGCTAATATACCCGCATCTATGTTTACAGTTCCTGAAGGTATAACTGTTCAGGATATGGATATGAATATGATGGGAGGCGGATTTTAATCAGTTTTATATATAATTATTAAGAAATAATGTGGAAGCCCAACTATATATGGTTGGGCTTCTTTATCTTTTACCAGATATCAATGATTGGAACGGAACTTGATTTTTCGTTTCTTTGTTGTTTGGATGTGGTCTTCTATTTTGAAAAGGGCGACCCCAATCCAATAGTAATAAATGTAAAATTATTAGATGATTAAAATATAAAGCAATGAAAAATATTATAACAACAAACCAAAAGCCAATAAAGTGTTGGCTTGATAATATTGAAGAATCAGCCTTGGCACAAGCAAATAACTTGGCGAATCTGCCGTTCACATTCAAACATGTAGCTTTGATGCCTGACTGTCATGTTGGTTATGGGATGCCAATTGGCGCTGTTCTTGCAACAAAAGATGTTGTGATACCTAATGCGGTAGGTGTTGATATTGGATGCGGTATGTGTGCTGTATCGACAAATTTGAAAGATATTCCAAAGGATAAACTTTTGGAAATAGTCAATAAAATTAAGCGTTCTGTTCCCGTTGGTTTTAAGCACCAGAAAGAACCGCAAGATATTGCGCTTATGCCTGTGTGCGATGAAAGACACCCGATTGTAAATAAAGAATTTTATTCGGCACGGCATCAGCTTGGAACACTTGGTGGTGGAAACCACTTTATCGAAATTCAGAAAGACAATGATGGCGTTGTTTGGATTATGAATCATTCAGGGTCAAGGAATCTTGGGAAAAAGGTTGCCGACCATTACAATAAAGAAGCCGTAAAGTTAAATGAAAGGTGGTTTTCAAAGGTAGAAAAATCTATGGAACTTGCATTCCTGCCGATTGACACTGAACAAGGCAAGCAATACTTGAACGAAATGCAATATTGCATTGATTTTGCTTTGGCAAACAGAAAGTTGATGATGGAACGTATCAAAGCATGTTTTGCAAAGGTGTTAACGGATGTCTCCTTTGGCGACATGATAAACATTGCGCACAATTACGCGGCATTTGAAAACCACTTTGGATGCAACGTGATTGTACATCGAAAAGGTGCAACGTATGCTGGTCAAGGCAACATTGGTATCATACCGGGCTCGCAAGGCACGAAATCATACATTGTGCGTGGATTGGGCAACCCTGAATCATTCTTTTCTTGTTCGCACGGCGCGGGTCGCCGGATGGGGCGGAAAGAAGCACAAAGGAAACTTGACCTTAAATCAGAAATAAAGTTGATGGAAGAAAAAGGAATCATTCACGGAATTAAAACCGTTTCAGACCTTGATGAAGCTGCAAGTGCATACAAGGACATTGATGTTGTAATGCAGAACCAACAAGATCTTGTTGAAATTGTTGTTGAACTTTCGCCATTGGCGGTGATAAAAGGATAAATCACGTTTGTATTCATGGCTCAACTTCAAACAAGCCATATAATAACAAAATATGTACTATAAGGAAAGGGTCTGTTCTTGGAAAAAAGAAGCCGGGCTTTTTATTGAAAAAATATACCCAAAAGGGTGTTTAATGTACAAAATCGTGTACACTATCTGTAATATATTGATAATGAGTGTAAATTGTGGAGCTGGAGGGAGTCGAACCCTCGTCCAAACGAGGAAACCATACGCTTTCTACAAGCTTATTTCCGCTTAAATTTTAGATGACAAACAAGACCGGAACTACTAATCTGTCACTTAGCCTCTAAATTTTCGCCGCTGAACCGAGGCGTTCAACAACTATCTCCGATTTAACTGCACCACCGTTTCGACGAGCTTCGGAGCCAGAGCTTCCGGGTGATGTCTTGTCTCAGCATCTAATGCCGAGATTAAGCTGATCTACTGTGATTCAATCAGGCAGCAAGAGCAAAATTATTTTCGCCAGATAAGTTTTTGATTGCCATTTTATAGTGCTGACAACCACCGCACTGCTTGCTTACGTAACATTCCTGCTCGCTGTCAAAACCAAACAGCCCCGGGAATATAGAAAAATTCTCTACTGTGCAAAGATATGAATAATTATCAAATAAGTTTTAATTAATCTAAGTTAGATGAAAAATATCGCCTGTCGGTATGTTGACAAGCGATATTTGTATAATAAAATAGGTGATTTTTGATTATCTGGCGTAATTGATTGAACGTGTTTCGCGTATTACTGTGATTTTAACCTGCCCGGGGTAGGTCATTTCATTTTGAATTTTCTGCGCTATCTCTGTAGAGAGTTTTTCTGTCTGCTTATCATCAATTTTATCGGCTCCTACAATAACTCGTAATTCCCTACCGGCTTGAATAGCATAGGTCTTGGTAACTCCGGGGTAGGATAGAGCAATCTTCTCTAAATCATTTAAACGCTTGATATAAGATTCAACTATCTCACGACGCGCACCGGGACGTGCGCCCGAAATAGCATCGCAAATCTGCACTATAGGAGCTATTAAACTCTGCATCTCAACTTCGTCATGATGAGCGCCTATAGCATTGCAAATATCTTGCTTCTCTTTGTATTTTTCGGCAATACGCATTCCATATTCGGCATGTGGTAACTCTGTCTCTTCGTCGGGTACCTTGCCTATATCATGAAGTAGACCGGCACGTTTTGCTTTTTTAGCATTTAAACCCAGTTCTGCTGCCATTACTGCGCAAAGATTGGCGGTCTCTCTGGCATGTTGGAGCAAATTCTGACCATAAGAGGAGCGATATTTCATTCTTCCAATTATCCTAATAAGCTCAGGGTGCATGCCGTGAATGCCAAGATCAATAGTAGTGCGCTTACCTGTCTCAATAATCTCTTCTTCAACCTGTTTTTGAACTTTGGCAACTACCTCTTCGATACGGGCAGGATGTATTCGACCGTCTGCTACTAACTGGTGAAGAGCTAGACGCGCTATTTCTCTACGAACAGGATCAAACGCTGATATAACAATGGCTTCGGGGGTATCGTCTACAACTATTTCAACACCGCAAGCCGATTCGATAGCTCGAATATTTCGGCCTTCGCGTCCTATAATCCTACCCTTCATCTCGTCATTGTCAATATGAAAGACTGTAACTGAGTTTTCTATTGCAGTCTCTGTACCAATGCGTTGCATGGTCTGTATAATTATCTTTTTAGCCTCTTTGTTGGCTGACATTTTGGCATCGTCTATTATCTCACTTATATAAGAAGAGGCCTCTGTTTTAGCCTCCTCTTTAAGAGATTCTACAAGCCTGCTTTTAGCCTCTTCGGCCGATAAACCACTTATAACTTCCAGTTTATCTATCTCTTGGAGACGTAACTTTTCTAACTCCTCTTTTTTCTGATCAATTATAACTATCTGAGCCTCGATATTGTCTCTTATAACATCTATCTCTTCATGTTTACGAGACAACTCGTCATGACGCTGTTTTATCTGCATCTCTTTCCGTTTCAGCTTATTCTCGTTATGCTGAATTCTTTTATTGCGTATAGCTACTTCTTTCTCTAACTCTGCTTTTTTATTGAGAAATTTCTCTTTTACCTCAAGTAGTTTATCTCTCTTTATAGCCTCGGCCTCGGCCTCTGCCTCTTCAAGACGCCTCTTGATCTTATTGTTGGATTTATTGCTCAATACAAGGTGGGTACCTACTATTCCCGCTATTAATCCAATTAATGCTAAAATGTATTCCATCTTTTTTTATTTACTTTTTTATTACATTATATTAAAAAAGCGCTCTACCTGACGAAGAATTATTCTCCGACTGGCAAGCGCATGAATATTAATTAAAAATTATGCTATTGATTATCAGACTCCTTGTCTAGGATATAGTCTAACTCTTTAGTCAATGCCTCAATCTTCTCCTTAAACGGCATGGTATCATTGAAATTTTCCCACTTAAGGTTAATCATTGATATATGAACAGCAACCATAACAAAATACTTCTCCTCACTTAATTGCGGAAAACGTTTCCGATATCGGTTTAACTTGTCATTGATGCGTCTAGCGGCTTCTCTATACATAGCCTCCTCTTTTCTTTTTATTGAAAGAGGATAGTATGTTTCGCCAACCAATAGCTTAATTTCAAAAGTGTCGTCCATCATAAATTAACTATACATTTAATAATTCTATACAATGGTCAACCTCACGCACTAACTTGGAGATTCGCATACGGGCCTGATCTATATCTTTTCCCGATACACTCATCACTTTTGCCAGCTTCAAATTCTGATAGTCTTTTTCAATTCTCTCCAGACGACATCTCAATTTTTCTAATTCCAACTCTTTGTTTTCTAAAAGTTTTGAAAGGTCAGAGTTGAGGTTTTTGAGATTCTCGTACATTCCGATAAACTGTTTAAGTTTATTTTCGAATGCAATAATAGTTTTAGAATCTTCTTCAGTCATTACACTATCAGACAAAAAATTTCAAACAGAGCGTTTATTTCAATAAGAAATTAACGCATATTGTTACAAAGATAGTAAGAAATGAATTCTGTTCTACACAAATTGGTATAAAAAAATTAATTATCTATACTCTCAAGATCCTCTTTTTTTCTTGGCTCTTTTTTTGCTAAACGTATCATGTGATAAACATATTCAGTCATCCATTCTTCTGAGAAACCCAGATATTGCTGATATTGACGTATGTTGAATACTGTTTTATAGCTAGCCTCGTCTTTCCATTTATTATTTGTCATAATTTTATGGATACTATCTTGGATTAAGGTGTAAAGAGCCTTTTTAAGAAATCCGGGCACTCTAAATTTCCATTTCATTAAAGTACCAACTTGCATCATAAGATCTCCGCTGAATCCTTGAAATTGCGAAAGGTATGGTTGAACCAAATTAATGTTACGACAATTTTTCTTAATCGAAGCATCTATTTCTTTAAAAAAACCATCGTTAACTCCATAGAGTTGGATAAGCATATTTTTACAGCGAGATTTTTCGGCAAGCCCCAATTTGTTGTTCCGTGTCTGTATCTTTAAGCTGCGCTTGAAGGCTGCCATGTCGGGAAGAGAGTTGATATTGGTGATTCCTAACCTACTGGCCATACTCGCTTGAAAATAGACGCGTATAAGAGTCATGAAATCTTCCATTCCACCAACATTTTTAATCTGATCCTTTTT
>DASRNO010000085.1:0-3378 GCA_035647375.1 Bacteroidaceae bacterium | reverse complement strand
ACCCACACCAAGTTTTAAGTTATATATATTTGATTATCAACATTATTAGAGATTACCCTCTGTTTTTAATCTATTTTATTCCGGATATGAGAATTAACATAAAATTCAAATAAAAAAGCATCTGAATGCCTGAACAAAAATAATACATTTAATTTACAATTCATCCTTTAGGCTATTAATGATTTATTCTTATTGATGTTCCTATATAAAACGTGGCTCCATAAAGTGGGGCATAGATAAATGCAGCATCGTCAAGGTGCTTCTCATCTTGAATATGAGAAAAAATATTATTGGCTCCTCCGTAAATCTTAAAAAGACCTATCTCTTTAGCCACTCTGCCATTTAACAGCATATAGGGGTTGGTCTTTTTAATAGCAGACTGATCGCCTTTTAAGGGATCAATATCGGTATTATAATAATCTATATACATAACACCCTGATAACCGCCTATCAACATTACCGACCATGTGTTTGGTGCATATTCTATATTAAGGTTCCCTGTTGTAGATGGGAATCTGGATATTTTTCTGCTTGTTTTTTCATAATCTGTTCCTACCCAGTCTAATCTGCTTTTTTTGTACTCTCCGTGATTGTAAGTAAAATCGACTCCTACTTTAAAGTTCTTTGTTACGTTTGCTGCAGCCGAAAGTTCAACTCCCTGAACAATGGCGTCGTCTATATTCTCCCACTGATAGTCATATCCCAAGGCTACCGCAGCAGACGATGCATTAGCTAAATCAATTTTGTTTTTAAGAACTGTTCTAAATAAATTTGCCCCGTATTTTATTTTCTCTCCGTAATAGTCGGCCGAAGCATTGAAACTGACTGATCTTTCTGATTCCAACTCGGACGTTTTCCATACTCTTGGCGAGCCACTACATAAATGCAGATCTTCTGAAAAACCATACGGTGCTCTAAATCCGGTACCTGCACTTGTGCGAAACACTATTCTATCTGTAAGTGAGTATTTAACTGCTATTCTGGGATTAACCGCCATCTGCTTGAATGTGGTTTGAGGAAATAGATTTACAGAAGAGATCTGCTTGTCTGAATGATATTTTTCGCCGGAATTGTGATAATCTATCCTTACACCCGGCACAACTATCAGTTTATCTGTTATCTTCCACTCATCTTGTAGATATAGGCCTATCTCCCACGCATTTTTGTCTGCAACTGAACGATAAGAGTGACCCAAATAGGGACTGCTCTTATCAACTATTACATACATACCTGACTCCTCTATATTGTCATAGAGGCCCTGTATTCCGGTTATCAGGTTGTGATTGCCTGCTTTCTTGCTAAAACTCAACGAATAGGTTACAACATTGCTTGTGGCAAGATAGGGACGCATATCTCTTAAATCGGGTGCTGTGTCGTTGTGTGTTGATAAATAGTCTGTAAGATATGCATCATTAGTGGCATTTCTTTCGTGTTTAACATAAGAGAGGGAGAGATCTAAGTTCTCGTTTTTACTGAATTTTTTAATATAACTCAAAGATGTTTCCATCCGATTTGTAGAGATATTTTCGGTTCCGTCTGTTAGAGGATTTCTATAATAATCGTCTCTCATTATACCACCTTCGCGCTGCTCAAATATGGTTTTTCCTCGTAATACAAGTTTATCGTTTTTTAAAAATGCGTTTTCTACATACAAACTAAATCCAACGTTTGTAAGATTACTTCTAACTCTATCGGAGATGCCGTCCGGGTTTTTAACCTCTTTCTGTGTAACACCCTCGCCTGTTTGGTCTATAGCATCTTCTTTATGATTTTGAGCATAAATATTGAGGCCTATATTACCCTTTTCATTCCTTATTGACGATGAAAAGTTTATGTTACTTGTACCATAGCTGCCGGCCTGGAGATTAAGCGATATTTCTGGTGTATATCCGGGCTCTTTTGTTATAATATTAATTGCTCCTGCTATAGCTCCACTACCGTAAAGTGCCGATCCGGCACCTTTTACTATCTCTATTTTGTCAATACCGGCCGTACCTATCTGTTGTAGGCCATATACACCGGCCAAACCTGAATAAGCTGGCTGACCATCTATCAAAACTTGTGTATGTTCAGCTCCAAGACCCTGCATTCTTATCATTGTGAAATTACAATATTGACACTGATTCTCTACTCTTATACCAGGAATACCCTCTAATGCCTGAAAAATATTTAGAGCATTCTTCTTTTTGAAAGCAGTAGATGTTATAACTTCAGTACGTACAGGTACGTCTTTAAGAAAATGTTCTGAACGAGTAGCCGTTACAACTAATTGTTGCAATAATAAAGCATCTTCTTCTAATTCAACATACAGTTGTGTGGTTTTATTCTTCTCCATAAAAACATCCTGCTCTACACTTTTATATCCCAAAACCTGAAAAGTCAATCTGTTCTTACCTAACGGTAAATTGGCCATTTTAAAGTGTCCGGTTCCATCAGAGAGAGTTCCAATATTTGAACCTTGAATAGAGATATGTACATAAGGAATATGTACTCCCGATTTTGCATCTTTAACATCGCCAAATAACATAGCATCTGTCTTTTCCAGCGATTTTCCATTTAAAACCAAAAACATTGAACAGACAATTGCAATAGTAATCCTTTTCATAAATCATTCGTAGTTAAATTCGAATGCAAATTAACTACAATTACTACAACGACACAATAGCCATATATGGTGAAAAATCTATTGTAATTAGCCAATTTATGGTATTTGCAACTTATCAACACCTAGTTTTCATGGTGTATCTCACTTAATTTATGATAACATATCATATATAGTATACTGACTATTATTTAGATACCGGAATGTTTAACTCCTAATTCAAGATCTATCAGAAATCTCTTTTTCTCAAGCCCCCAAGCATAACCTACAAGTTCTCCGTTGACACCACATACTCTATGGCATGGAATAATTATAGATATGGGATTTTTACCCACAGCCTGGCCCGTTGAACGTGCAGAGAAACGACTACGGCCCGAAGCCAATGCTGCTCTTTCTGCCACTTGACTGTAAGAGAGTATTGTACCATAATCTATTTTAAGCAGCTCTTTTAAAATTGATAATTGAAATGGAGTGCCGGATAGACTTAATTGTGGAATCCACTTGGGCCTGTAACCGCTAAAATATTGGTCTAACCAGCGTTTTGCATCTAAAATAGCTCTATTATAGCAAGAAACATTCTCATAGTCAGAGTTGGTGTTAGAGGTGAAAACAAGTGATGTTAATCCATGAGTATCTGCTCTTAGATCGATATTCCCAATTGGTGATATATAAAATCCTCTGCTCTCTGAAAACATGACTTTAGTGATTTTGTGAATTCTGATTATTTCCTATTCAAAATAATCTGTTTTATTTTATCAATCCATACAAATATAGAT
>DASRNO010000084.1:0-6713 GCA_035647375.1 Bacteroidaceae bacterium | reverse complement strand
GTAAAAAATAATTATTACATTTGCTTATAATAACAACATATTTTGCGTGATATGTCTGTTACACTTAGATTTGTATTAACTTTTAAATTAATTCGTTATGATAAGAGATAAGTGGGGATTTTTTTTATTTTCAGTGCTGTGTGCTTTCTCGTTCCAGTCTATGGCACAAGTAGAACCGATAGTGTATAAATTATGGCCTAATGGAGCTCCCAACACAAACGGGGCGACAGCCGAACATCCGGCTTCAGGAGGGCAAAAATTTGACTTTGAACCCATCCTGACACTCTTTCCTGCGGCGGAGCCAAACGGGCTTGCAGTACTTTGTCTGCCTGGTGGAGGTTACTATATGCTTTCCAATACTCATGAGGGCCGTCAGTTTTCAACCTGGTACAATCAGATTGGAGTAACATTTGCACTGTTAGACTACAGAATGCCGGGAGGACATAAGGATGTTCCGCTTAGCGATGTACATGAGGCAATGCGTATAATTAATGCTCACGCCTTGGAATGGAAAATCTCTAAACTTGGTATCATGGGCTCATCTGCCGGCGGCCACCTGGCTTCAACGGCTGCCACTCATTATACCGATGCCGTTACCAGGCCTGCTTTCCAGATATTGTTCTACCCGGTTATCACTATGGAGAAGGGTGTTACACATCAGAGTTCACGCGATTTTTTAATAGGAGAAAACCCATCTGAGGATGATATAAAACTCTTTAGTAACGAGCTTCAGGTAACTGCAGATACTCCTCCTGCGTTCATTGTTCATTGTACAGACGACAATGTGGTGCCGGTAGAGAATAGTATTCGTTATTATATGGCATTGGCAAAAAATAAGGTTAAAGTAACCATGCACATCTATCCGAACGGTGGTCACGGATGGGGCATTCAAGATCGCTACAAATACAAACCGCAGTGGACAAACGAGCTCCAAAAGTGGTTGGAAGCCGAAATAATCCCGATGAAGTGATTTATTCAAAAAAAGTAAATAAGAGCCGGATATTAATGAGAGAGTGGTATAGAAAATAATCACTACATTTGTCCTGTTTGAAACTGACAATTGTACAATATGAAACATTTCATCTTTCTAATTATAGCAGCGACGTCTCTCGTTATCATGGGTGGATGTGTTGAAACAGGCACATGTTCTCAAACGGGAATAAAGATATCTATTTTTCCGGGAGACTATCCGGATCCCTCTATAATACGTGATGGGGATGATTTTTATATGATCCATTCATCGTTTACCTATTACCCTGGTCTTCTTATCTGGCACTCTACAGATCTTCTTAACTGGAGGCCTATAGTACGTGCCGTAAAAAACCAGAATTACTCAATTTTTGCTCCTGAGCTTTGCAAGGTAGACGAAAAATTCTTTATCTATTATCCCACCAGCGGCGGACAAAATTTTGTGATAACTGCAGACAGTATCCAAGGCCCATGGAGCCAGCCTATACTTATGGATGTTAATGGCATAGATCCCGGGCATGTTATAGATACTGACGGTACTCGTTATCTTTATACAAATAACGGTCATGTTATACAACTCACTCCAGATGGCCTGGCTACTTTTGGTCCTAACCGGAAGGTTTACGATGGATGGGAGTATCCTCAGGAATGGGAAACCGAGGGCATGTGGCTTGAATCGCCCAAGTTGCTTAGAAGAGGAGATTTTTTCTATATGGTAAGTGCAGAGGGAGGCACAGCCGGACCTGCAACGAGCCACATGTGTGTTGTGGCTCGTAGTAAATCAGCACTTGGCCCATGGGAGAACAGTCCCTATAACCCACTGGTACATACTTATAGTGCTGAAGAGCAGTGGTGGTCTAAAGGTCACGGAACACTTATTGACGATACCGATGGTAACTGGTATATAGTCTACCATTCGTATCGTAAAAATATGCATACTCTGGGGCGTAATACAATGATTGAAAGTATAGAGTGGACAGAAGATGGATGGCCGATACTTTGTGAAAAAGATGGTGCCCTGTTCAAAAACGGTGGACTACAAGAATCAGATAGTTATGATTTCTTGCGAAACTACAGCGACACTTTGCTATGGGCGGAGTGGGAGGGAGGATATGATAATGCCCGGTTATGGACAATTACGGCGATAGATACTAGCTATCAGGTAACCGCTGCCTTCAATATATCACCCGGTGCACGAGCCGGTCTCTATCTGTTTTACAATGAACAAGCCAACATGGGTGAGCAAGGAGATGAAGAGAGACTTTATATCCGAATAACCAACAATAATAACCTTGTTACAACAGAAAAAAGTAAAGATGGAGAACAATGGGTTACAATAAAACAGGGAGTTGATTTAAGTGGATATCATCATAATAATTATAAAGGATTTTACGCGTTAAGACCTGCTATACTTATCACCCCAGGTGTTGAAGTGGAATTTTTCAGTTATCTTCCCCAGTAATTTATATTTATTCACGATATGTTTTTTTTAGAAATTCATTTTATTACTTAACCAAATTCATTTTATTTCAACATGAGAAAAATAAATTTTTTATCTCTTCTTCTGTTAATGTTACTTGTGGCATGTTCACCCGGTTCACCCGACCAAAACTTAAATCTCAATGATTTAGGGTATTTTGAGACACAAGGTGTTAATGTGATGGTTTACAGCAACATTTTCAGTGGAGGATTCAACGACGAAAAAAATGCCGGAATCGAATTGATTCATCATGGTGTTAGAACTGCCCAGGGTGGTGCCATAAGGCTCTCAAACACTCCAGAGCAATGGGATTTAGTTCCCACTGTATATAACCGTAAAGTTGACAAAGAGACGAATACTATCGAAGCAACATTAAGGTATAATGATTTTAATTTTGAATCTAAAATTGTAGTTACCTCTATCGGTAAAGGAGTTGAAATATCAGTCTATCTGGATGAGCCTGTACCTGAGGAGTTAGAGGGGAGTGCAGGGTTTAATCTGGAATTTCTGCCATCTCAGTATTGGTTAAAAACCTATTGGATGGATGGACGTCCTAAAAGATTTCCTCGCTATGCGGTTAGTAACACTGTTACCAGGCCTAACAGTGAAAAGATTAAACAATATAAGGGGTACCGTACATACGATGACAGAGGTACCGGACAATTTGTTGATCCACTACCCATTGAGACAGGAAGGGTTATGATCCTGGCTCCCGACGAGCCGGAACGTATGGTAAGCATTACATCGCAAGATGTAGATTTAGCTCTTTATGATGGACGTATATTGGCTCAGAACGGTTGGTATGTTGTTAGAAGCCTTCTTCCCGTTGGAAAGATAGGCAAAGTATTAACATGGTATGTAGAGCCAAACACTATTAAAGATTGGATAAGAGAACCCAATATAGGAATCTGCCAGGTGGGCTATCTGCCTTCACAACCAAAAGTTTCTGTAATAGAGCTTGACAAAAAAGACAAACCACTTTCCAATGCATCTGTCTACAGAATAGAGGATGATGGAAGTCAGAAAAAAATATTTACCGGAAATGTGATATCTTGGGGTGATTATTTTAAGTATCACTATGTTAAGTTTGATTTTTCTGCCGTAAACACACCCGGTGTATATTTTATCCGTTACGGAGATTATAAAACAAATAATTTTATAATAGACAATAGTGTTTATAACAATATAACCGATGCTACAAGCGATGTGTGGATTCCCATCCATATGAACCATATGTTTGTTAAGGAGGCTTATAGAGTATGGCACGGAGAACCCTTTAAAGATGGTTATCTTCAGGCCCCACCCAATACCGACCATTTTGACCTTCACTCACAGGGACCCACTACCGACACCAAATTTAAGGCTTTAGAGCTTATTCCGGGTTTAAATGTGGGCGGATTCTTTGATGCAGGCGATTTTGACATTGAGACAGGTTCGAATATAAGTGTGGTTCAGAATTTTGTGGGAATATGGGAAAAATTTAGACCTATGCGCGATAAGACATTTGTGGACCATTCACAGAGATATGTAGATTTACATCGTCCGGATGGTATTCCTGATATACTTCAGTTTATAGAGCATGGGACAATGAACCTTGTGGCTCAAGCCGAAATAATTGGACATATGGCTCAAGCTCTTTCCAATTCAATATTAGATAACTATCATCATTTAGGCGATGCAGCCTCTATTACAGATGGGCTTCCTTACAATCCTAACTTAGGCCCTTACGAGATTGCCAAAGATGGTCGTTCAAGCGGTGTTAAAGATGATATGTGGGCATTTACCAGCCGCAATCCCGGCTTGGATATGAATGCAGCCACTATGTTTGCTGCGGCAAGTCGTGCATTAAAAGGTTATAACGACGATCTATCCAATAGAGCATTAATTCAGTCCAAGCGACTCATGAAAGAGGCAACTGAACTTATGCAGAACCGAGCAAGCGTAGGTAGGTTTAGAGGTGGAGGAAATACCGCTGCTACAAATCTTCAGCTTTACATCTCTACAGGAGAGCAGCACTATATAGAAGATTTTCAAGAGCAGATATGGACAACCTTAGATAGGAGCGTGAACAGTGCTTTGTTGACGGCTTTAGAGGCCATCCCCTATATGGATGATTTGTACAAGGAGAAGTTGCGCCCATATGTAGAAGAGTATAAAACATACATTGATGGTCTTGATGAAAACAACCCTTACGGTGTGCCAATAGGTCTTGGTAATTGGGCTGGTGGAGGTTCAGTGGTAAGTTTCGGTACCACTATATGTTTTGCCAGTAAACATTTTCCCGATATTATTCACCCCGATTATTCGTTTAGAACTGCAAACTGGCTATTTGGATGTCATCCATATCATAACTACTCTTTTGTAGCCGCAGTAGGTGCAGCACGTCCGAAAGCTGTATTTTATGGTAATAATAGAGCCGATTTCTCTTTTATCCCCGGCAATATGGCGCCTGGTTTACTCTTTAGACAGCCCGATCATTTTGAAAATTATGATGATTGGCCATTTTTATGGGGACAGAATGAAGGCACAATTGCGGGTAATACGGCCTATCTAATTTTTGGATTGGCGTTTAAAGACCTACACGAGTAATTTTCAAATAGAAATATTATAGGTAAAAGAGCCCCTAGACGTAATCTAAGGGGCTCTTTTTAGTAGATAGTATTCAGTATCTTAAAAGTAAGATCTTAATTAACAGGATCTCCTAATTCTGAACTCTCTCTATTGTTTTCATCAAGTTTAAATATCATAAACTTAGGCGATTCCTTTGTATATGGAGACCATTCACCTCCATTTTCACCATTAGGATCGCCATATTTTGCAAAATTAGTCCAGGCTGTTAACATCTTTTCAGATAGATCCCAGTCGCCATCTGTCCAAGGTCTCCACGAATGTTTCAGCGATTTAAACACAAACCATAGATCAGATGAATGAAAAGCACCTTGAAGAACATTATCTCTACCATCGGTGGGGAGTGGGCGAGCAAATTCATAAGCATAAGCTCTATTTCCCGCATCCTCTCTATTAAGACAGAACTCAGCAATACCTGAAGACATGTTTCCCATATCGTTCATGGTATATCCAATCATATATGGAACATCAGCTATAGTATTATCTAGAGCAGCAGCGTCAAAGCTTTTTAAAGAGACATAACCCTCTACAATAGGTGAACCGGTAATTCGGGCATAATTTCCTGTAACAGAATTATAAATACTACCCACTGTGTATAGAATCTCGGTCGATGCAGAACGCATTCTTTGTAGGCTTGTTAAACCAGCCCAATCCATTATCTCTTTAGTTTGTAAGGCAGATTGTTCCAATGACATGGGAGCAAATCCGCGCATCATAGATGGACGTGTAATGGCGGCAGGTGTTCTAGTTGATGTAGGAGCAGAAGAGGGAGAAGTTTGGGGTAGTGTAATACCACCGCCACTCATTATTATAGCTTTATTGAACAGTCCTCTGGCTAATGGAGATTCACAGAGTGTTTTAACGCTACCGGCACCGGCACTCTGACCAAAAATAGTAACATTTTCAGGATTCCCTCCAAAATGTTCAATATTTTTTTGTATCCATTTCAAAGATTCAATTTGATCCAAAATACCATAATTACCCGAAACATTGTTCGGACTCTCTTCAGAGAGTTCAGGATGTGTTAGAAATCCGAAAACACCCAAACGATAATTGATTGATACAAGAACTACATCTTTGTTACCCCACTCCTGACCATCAAATTCAGGTTCTGATCCCCAACCCTCTCTATATCCACCTCCATGTATCCAAAGAGCCACAGGAAGTTTTTTATCTCTTTGTCCGGGTGCCTTTGTCCATATATTTAGGTATAGACAATCCTCGCTGTAGGGTGATTCATTACCATATCCCCACTCAGTAGTATATCCACCCTGATAGTGTACAGCCTGATAGCCCGGAAATCCAAATCTATCGGCAATCATAACTCCCTCCCATGGAATAACCGGTTGTGGAGCTTTCCATCTAAGATCCTTAATAGGAGGTGCAGCATAAGGTATTCCACGATATACATAGACTCCTTTAATATCAGTTTTAACACCCTGAACCTCTCCGCCTTCTATGGTTAGAATAGGATTTGTCTCTACACAGCCAAACAGGGTCAACATAAAAATAGAATACAACAATTTTTTCATAATAGTGTTATAATTAGTTGAATAAGAGTTGTAAATGTAAGCAAAAAATAAAAAACAACACAAATTAAACTTGAAAATATAAAAAAATGCAAATAGTTTCTTCT
>DASRNO010000083.1:0-14255 GCA_035647375.1 Bacteroidaceae bacterium | reverse complement strand
GTATAATATTGTATATGATTTTTTACAGTTTTAATGTGTAACTTTACACTCCGTATATTTTATATTTTTATGGTAAATGAACTAAAGTATAGAGAGAACAGAATCCGTTCTGAAATGATAGAACGAGGCATAGATGCGGCACTAATCAATAGTAACGTTAACTTGATATACACTTGTGGTCAAATAATTAGCGGTTATTTGTATCTGCCGGTTAAAGGTGAATCTATTCTGTTTGTAAAACGCCCTAACGATATAAAATTTAATAATCTGCACTTTATACGTAAACCGGAACAAATTCCCGCCATTTTGCAACAGAGAGGAGTAAATGTTTCTGGTAGATTGATGCTTGAGGGCGATGAACTCCCATATAATGACTATAAAAGATTAGCCAAATGCTTCCCGGATAATGAAGTTCTACCATGCGGTACTATGGTATTACAGAAGGTTAGAAATATTAAGAGTGATTATGAACTCAATATTTTTCGCAAATCGGGTGCTGCCCATACCAGAGCATATAATAAAATACCGACATTGTATAAAAAAGGAATGACCGATATAGATTTTTCTATCGAGATTGAACATGTTATGCGTAAAGAGGGTATGTTGGGAAATATTCGCATATTCGGGCAGAGCATGGAGATTTTTATGGGAAGTCTTTTAACGGCCGATAATGCAGCAAAACCATCGCCATTCGATTTTGCTTTAGGTGGTGGCGGAGCAGACCCGTCACTTCCTGTGGGAGCAAATGGTACTCTTTTAAAAGAGGGACATAGTGTAATGGTAGACATAGGTGGAAATTTTTTTGGCTATATGTGCGATATGACCAGAGTTTTTTCTATAGGTAGATTACCTGACAAGGCATATTTGGCACATAAGGCCTGCCTGGATGTTCAAGAGGCATTTAAGCAGTATGCTAAACCGGGTGCAATATGTCAAGATTTATATAATATGGCCCTTGAAATTATATCCAGATCAGGTTTCTCTGATTTTTTTATGGGAATAGATCAAAAAGCGAATTTTATTGGACACGGAATAGGGTTGGAACTCAATGAACAACCGGTATTCGCACCCCGTGTTAATACAGCATTAGAGCAAGGTATGGTATTTGCTGTAGAGCCAAAAATTGTATTACCAGGCATAGGACCTCTGGGAATAGAGAACTCTTGGATTGTAACGGCCAATGGTATCGAACAGATTACTTTCAGCTGCGAAGAGATAATAAACCTTTCTAACAAGTAAATACAGGCTTAATATTTCCGCCACTTGATACAAGTGAACTTGGCTCCTGTTCTCATTTGCATTATCTCTCTTCATTTATTGATATTATACTGTCAGACAGTTCGGTGATTCTCTTTCTTAACATGTCTGTTGTGGGAGATTCTACCTTTGACTTAAAACGCTCTATCTTCTGTTTCATATCATAGAAATGGTCATAATCATCTATCTTGATGTACAGCTCGGCTAAGCGACATAGCGGATAGAGACGATTTGGTACCATATGGAACGCATGTATATAACATCGTTCTGCCTCTTCATAGCGTTCTAATGAGAGATTGTTGTTACCCATTATTATCCAAAACATGGGATCGCTACTTATATGGCTGCCTTCCGATAGAATTTCATTGCTTTTGATATATTGCCCTTCTTTACTTAGGGACTGACCGTAGGCGAAAAGGAAACGATAGTCATGCCGCATGGAGCCATATAGAGTGTCTGCATCTTCTACTACATAATAGTAATATTTCATGTTGTACCAATATTCTCTCTTCTTCCATTTTTCTGAGGAATCTTTTAAGCGGATTATCCATGGAATACTGCTTATTAGGATTAAAGATGATATTAGAAAAGCTACAACAATCAGTATACTGTCACCTAATTTTCCCTCACTACGTGACGTGGAGCATGCTGCCAGCAGTACTGGCAGCAACACTTGAAAATGTACTATATGAAATGGATAAGAGAACATGGAAAACAGAGCCAGAGCCAATAGTCCGTAGCACCAAACATCGCCTCTTTTATATGAAACTGTGATGGCTTTTATAATCAGGAATATAAATAACAACATGGCTATCACTCCGCCTTCCACGCCTAACTGCATATATTCGTTGAAAGCATATTCGGGACAATCGGCGGTCAGTCTTTGGGAATCTTTTAAAACAGTACAATCGGTGTAATCGCCACCCGCAGTCATACGCTCACCAAAGTATCGTGCCTGTGTCTCTCCGTAAGATGCACCAAATCTACCAAGACCGGCACCTCTAATACCATTACCTTTTATAGCCATCATACTGATACGGTTCATAAAGAGACGTCCGTCGGCAGAGGGTTTTTTGAGCATATATGCTCCCGTTACAGCTAAGGCAGCTGCTAAGATAAGCCATATTCGATATTTCTTAAGGAATCTCTTACCTGTATCTGTTGAAACCGCCAGTAGTATTGCCGAACAACCTACTGCCAACATGGCTGTACGGCTCATGGTAGATGGCAGCAATATCAATGCTATCAGAGATGTGGTGCCGGTAATGTATCTGATTACTTTATTGCGACCTTTTATGGCATATGCACCAAGTACACTGATACAGACTGCAAGGAAACCTCCATATGGTCCGGGATTATTGAATGAGCCGGTGCAGGCATACATGTAGTGATTGGAATGAAGGTGACCAAACAGTTGCATCAGACCGATATATGACTCCTTCAAACTGAAAATAGCAATAGATGCAAGTAGTGCATGGCATGTCACTTTCGGAGCCACTGTCAGAATAATGCGAGAAAACAGATACACTGCAACCATAGACCAAACAAAAAAGATATAGACCTCAGATGACGCACTCCGATCCATAAGATGACACACCGTTAGCAATACTACAAGCACTGCCAACAAAGCATCACAAACTACTAACTTTACTCTACGTATATTAATTAATATACTTTTTAACAACATTTCTAATTATCTTTTATAAGCATCTATCATCTTGATTTACAAGCAATTACATTTTTTCTCCTTTTTCTTCCGGCAATACACCTCCATTAGCAATAAGTTTATTAATAGTGCTTTTATATAATTGCATTAGAGATTCATTATATAAAGGACTACCCACTAAAACGACCTTATTATTTTTATCAAGTAAAAAGACATGCAGCAGATTATTAGTCATGGGAATTTGAGGATTAATATGTCCAAATGTGTTATTGTAATCCACAAACAAGGGATATTTAAATCTTGTTGTCTTAATTGCTTCTTCAAAATTGCGTATCATCCTCTTGTTGGGGGAAAAGATAATTACAGGATTAAACCCTTCAACAGAATCATGACTATATTCAAATATTTTATTCCATATATTTATACTATTCATGCTGCACGAGGCACACTGAACAGTATCATACCAAATAATCATTGTTGCCGGTTCATGTTGATTTACCTCCAACAAAGTATCTCTGCATCCAATTTTTGCAGATAGTTCGTTTGGTATTTTTATAGTACTTCCTGAAAGCATTTTAAGTTCATGAGCCAATTTCTGGTTACTACATGAAATACTAATTATTATTGCCAATGCAACAATAGTTAGTGTAAATCTGTTTTTCATTTTACTTAAGTGTAATTTCTATTATTACCGGATTATCATCATTCTTTAAATTAGGTAGAACACCTGTTAATTTTGAAGCAGCCGTACCGATATAAATTTTTTTATCGGCCGTTATATAGTCAATAGGCAAAATACCTTTGAAACCATCAAAGGAAAAAGGCATTATAGCCATATAATTCCAATAATATTTTTTGTAATCTGTTCTGGGAATACCTGAATAGAAAGCAATAAGTTTTCCTTCATTTTTTTTCCATATGGAGGTATTATAATGATTGTTTAAATAATAAGAGGTAAATAAATATTCCGGCGAATCAATAATATCAGTAAAATAAATTTTATTGGATTTTTTATCTCCGCTTTTCAACGCTTCTTCAATTGTCGGCATATATTTATTTCCCCTCTTTACGACATATCTTGCACAAATATTATCCTTGGATCTTATTGTATAAATGGTGTCATTATAAAGATCTTTGAAAATAGCACCATAATTGGTTGATTTAAGCAGATAAATTTCGAAAGGATAAGAACTTACACCGGAGATAGGCAAATATGCTATATCACGTTCCATTGGATAGCATCGTTCGGATATTATATTTCCGAAGGCATTGATAAAGGACATATATGGATAATTCGTAGTCCCAGTACGTGGATCGTCAGCATTAAATAAACATTTAACTATGGTACCATTACAAAGCAAAACACCTGTAAGATTAAAAAATGATTCTTTTAATCTTACATCTGACAATTCACCTGTTGTTACATTAAATAATAACATTTTATCGTTACCTCCAATAATAATCTCATTCACAGAATCATTGAAAAGCCAATAATACGGCATTGTAAGCTCTTTTCTGCCTCGCCCGATATTAAATAGATTCGATATATATTTACCGTTCAGATCAAATTCTTTTAAAATAAGAAAATTTGCACGACCGGTAGATGCAATGAATTTACCGGCAACCTTTCTTACCGTAATATCTCCTTTTCCAAGCATGGAATTCTCATTTGTTTCCAAAGGAATGTATCTTACGGACTGAATCAGATTGTCATAGGAGAGGGTATCAATGAGACATTCTTTCGACATATTGGCCGAAAAATCAAATACGGTTATAGAGTCTTCATCGTTTATGCTTTCGAATACTGCCACCTTTTTTGTATTCTCACCTTTACATGAGCAAATCAGTATTACAAAAACTATAGCAATAAATTTATAATATTTATTCATAATATTTATCTGAGATGTTTGTTTAATATATTGCGTCGATTAGAGATATTAAATTTATGCTATTGCAGTTTTTATTACGGCTCTTATTCATGTTTATGGTGTTTTATAACCTGCCTTTATTTCTGCTATCTCATTACGCAGACGTTCCGTGTTAACCGATTCAATCTTTGGTACAAATGTCTCAACTTTCTCTGCCATATTAAGAAAACGCACGGTATCACCTTCCGTATGGTATAGCTTTGCAAGTAAAATGAGAGGATAAAGTCTGTTTGGTACCATGTAGAAAGCGCGTTTATAACAGTCTTCGGCTTCACGGTAATTGCCCATAGCAAGAGTGTTGTTTCCCATCAAATTCCAAAACATGGGATTATTGCTCCTTTGTGCTCCTAATCTCAGTACCGAATCACTTTTTTCAAATTGTCCTATACGATTTAAAGCATAGCCATACTCATACATAAACTGAACTTCGTTTTCTAGTAATGAAAACAAAGGCGAATAATATTTGTTAACAAGTTCATATTCTTTAATCGTGTAGAAATATTTCAACAAATTCCATTCTCTAACCGCTTTTTTATTATGCAAAAGTCTGTTAGTACTAATACAACATGATACGCCTATCACAACAAATGATAATGTATAAAATGTTAACCTAAGACTATTTCTATTGCATTTAACGAAAGGATCTTCACATTCTCGATATGCGGAAGCAGCTATAAACAACGACAACAACAAACGGAACGTCCACAGACTAAATGGATAAGAGAATAGACTAAACACCGTTAGGGAGACTAAACCGTAAGCGAGGAATGATCGACGTTTTATTAGCTTTGTTATTGAAATGACAAAAAGAAATGTAAGTAATAACATAGCCAAAGGACCGCACTCAACTCCTGTTTTAAGAATTTCATTAAAGGCGTATTCTGGTATATCAGCCAAAATACGATCATTTTCTATGTCGGGTGATATGTTCAATGAGCCACGATCAAAAGTAATACCTCTAGTAGAAAAATATGCCGTTTGACTTCTACTATAAAAGCCTAAATAGTAGCCTGGACCTACACCGTGCCATTTATTTTCGTACATAGTCCACAAGCTAATCTTGTTGATAAAAAAACGGCTATCAGCAGAAGTTCGTTTATATAGATATGCGAGTGTTGCCATAATAAATACTATCAAAAACGTTAATGTCCAATACCTACGGGGAATAAGGCGAAATTTGCTTAAAGGCAATAACAGCATAGCTACACCACAGACATATGAGAGCATTGCCGCTCGGCTGAATGTAGCAGGTAGGATTACAAGTGATAACATTAATGCAATAATTGTCAAAATATTGAATAATACTAACAAAATGCGTTTGTTGTTTATAGGTGCATTGGGCTGTTTATCATAGCAGTACCAATCTAAAATCCACGCCGTAAACAAACTAGAGCATACCGCAAGGAAACCTCCGTATGGGCCAGGATTTGAGAAAGAGCCTGTACATGAGAACAATGGGTTGTTGGTCAACGAGCCACAATAGATCTGAGAAAGTCCAAGACACGACTCCTTTATACACTCTATAGACAGAAGGAGTATTAGGGAGTATTCTGCAATTCTTAGATATTTAGTGTACAATAGTCTGAATATTACATAAGATAGTACAAAAAGGGGCAGATACATAATTGCAGCGTCGGATACAGTGTCTTTGTGTCTTAACCATGAAACTGACACAGAGATTATTAGAACTATCAGCAGAACATCAACATTAAGAAGAACGGACAATGGAGTTCGAATTGATACAGAGCTTTTAATTTTCACTTTTCCACTTTTTGCTGATTATTCTAAAGTAACTGTCGTTGCGTACCGAATCTATTTTGTCGAAAGTAAAAACATCGCTTACGCGCAACGAACGGTCTAAGACAAAACAGTAAGGAGAGCCATGTTGCTCCATAGGTAGGTTCAAAGCGGAAGTTTTGTAATACACCACTCCATTACTCTTATTATACTGATTACTGATTATTTTTAACGACAAGTCGTTCTCGTACATGCCAAACACAGCCAAAGGCATATTTATCAGGCTGTCCGACATAGCACTTACAACTCTTTTAATGGCGTAGTTCACACAACTTTCACAGTAATATTGGCTTATACGACAAACCAATATTCTGTCAACTCCGGCAAGGAAAAGACTTGTAAACGGTAGTGGTGTGTGATCACTCACATCAACCATATACACGTTGGATAGTTCTAGGCCATCATTTTCAAGCAAATCAGTAGCAGTTGAAATATACGAAGAAAGCCTTTGTCTGTACGATTCGCAAACTGAACGCTGAACTTTGTAATTTCTCATTCTGATTATCAGACAAAAATTAGAAAACAGAATGATACTAACCGACACAAAAGATAATACCTTATAAGATTTTTTCATAATGTGATCAGTGTTTAAAGTTTATATCATAAAAAAACAGAACCGGATTAGAATCAGGAGTAAGATCGTCGTAGAGTCTATCCAATTCCGATGAAGAACCAAAAAATGAATAAAAATGATTCTTAAAAGCTGATATTGTAGTCGATGATACACATTCCACCAAGGTGTTTTCACCATAACGAGCTATCGGACGCTCCATAAACCATAACTTAAAATCTGCTCCACCAGGTAATATACTATATGTCACTCCTGTCTTATGTTCAAAAAGCAAAAACGGTTTTTGCGAATGTGACAAATAACTGATATATGTATAGTCTTTAAGTTCAATAAATTCTCCGTTGAAAACCGGATTGTCTTTTGAATACAAATCAAACTCTTCATTCGTGGTAAACTCTTTATCTACATCTACAAAATCATCTTTTTCGTACACAAGTCTGTATTTTGCAATTACACTATCTTTTTTTAATTGATAAATTGTATTCTCCCAACCTACATTGAAATAGATATTGCCTCCAAAAGAATACATATCACGTAATCTAGAGATATTGAATTCCTTTGTAAATATATTTTTTCCAAAAGCAAACGAAGGATTGAAATCTTTATCGGTAACCCCAAAAGCATAACCATTAAAGGATTTTATAGACAATCCTAAAGTCCCTTGTAAATCCAAAGCCCAAGTATCACTATCAATACTCTCAATACCATTAAAACGATCTTTACAACTAATGGTCGATATATAATTACCTTTTAAATCGTATAGTAATATTTTTCCTTTCATCATATCATATATTGCCACCTCTTTCTCTGATGTTAAGAAGACCTGTTTTAACATAATGTATTCCTTAGGTCCGTTACCTAAATAGGATACTTTTGAAATAAAACGCCCTTTCATGTCGAAAATGAGTACTGATCTTGCAATATTCTGATCAACTACAATTATCAAGCTATCAGCGAATAGCAACTTATCAATTTTCCCAATTAAACAAGTTGAATCAGTTTCAAGTTTAATAAAACTGCTTTTTTTTACAACGCTATCTTTCAATAGCACACAACCATCTCCACTTTTATATTTTATCACCGAAACATCGGTGACGTCCACTATCCTATGAACGCTCCGATGTTTACATGATATAATAGAAAGCGAAAAGGATAATAGCAACATGATTGTTGCTGTCTTTACGTCTTTCATTTTTATTTTATTTTAAAGCCTGAAGTAATGCATCTCTTCGTGACGCAACCAAAGTACAATATTCAATAAATCCATCTTGTGGAGTACATTGTTCTACCAATTCCGGTGATACACATCGTACGCTATAGATTTCACCTGGAATAGTCACGCAAGTCAATATTGTTGTTCCAGTTCCACTCGAAGTTACTCCACTTAACGAAGCCGTAGAGGAAACATTACTACATACCGACAAACCATATGCTGAGAAAGATCCATTTAATCCATTAGTTATGGAAGTAGACGCACTTACAACACTTCCATAATTTACTTGATCAGATACCGTATACGTAGTAGAAACATCTTCTTTATGCGTAGAAGGTCCTGGTACTTTATTGCCAAACCCTTCAGGAGTCCATCCACCCCAATCGTCAAAAGTATAAGAAACTATTTTACTCAGAAACAATTGACATTTATCATTACCGAGATGAGCAGAAATAATTGCGGTATTAAAAGCAACCGCTACAATGAGAGACGATATTAATGCAATGGTTATTCTTTTTCTTTTCATTACTATTCAATTTAATTGTTTTATAATTCATAACATTTATTAATTACAAACCTTTTTGGGCTGGTTTGGCTGCCACACTTATCGTTGATTTTTTATGAATTAAAATCAACGAATAAAATATTTCTCTATCTTTGCTGTATCATTTTTTAAGTTTATACTTAAGATTTGGACGGAAGGGGCAGGATGGATTGACTGTGCAAGAGTGTGGCCATTACGTCCCTTCCGCTTTTCCAAATCCGTTAACTATCACTGTTTTTTATTACAATTTCCATTCCAAATTTATTTTTATGTACTATTAGCTCTTTTCTAATCAGTTGCTTTTATTCTTTCATTTACCACCACTCGACATTCCCACAACTATCTATCAAAAACGGCCGCTCATCCCAGCCACGTGTGTAGTTGCGTAACCACATCAATGCCCCTTGCGGAATACTGTCATACATAAGATGTGTGTTGCCGGCAACAACAGTACCTGCAGATATCCATTCACGATCGTTCCAATAAAAGAATTCATATTCATCACCTGCACGTATGTCATTATCATCACTGCGAGGTATGATTCTGACATAGCCTACACTTAACGGACACCCCATATCTAACCCTATCCAATTGCCATCGGCCTGAACAGTCTCGAAGTTGCTCAAGTAGTCACCATCAAAGGCACGGTTTATTGCATCTTTATCCGCATTGGTACAGGCCAATGGAGTTCCACTGAGTATAGTACTGTCAGAAGCGAAAAAAGTCAATTCTGCTATACTGCCGTACGTGCCGTTTGCCGAAAGGTAACGCCAGTAACGATGTTTTTGATCGGACGATATGGGTGTCTTATCGGCAAGCGCCAGTGTATCTATGGTAAATATTGTCACGGCATCACTAAAAAAGGCATTGTCAGAGGCTTCTATTCGTCCTCCTAACAGGCGTCGACGCATGCTGACCACGTTTGCAGACTGATAGTATTTACGCCTGATATTCACACTGCGTAAATTTTTCGCATCTAACTCAATGTAGCGAATACTACCATCTTTTTCTATTATAAAAGGCTTCGTTATGGGTATCAGACTCTGACCGTCATAGCCTTTGGCTATATAGAGTATATTACGCCCCATCTTGGTAAAGCAGGCCTTACCGCGTTTTATCTTACCATAATCGACGATGCTCCAATCGGTATCATGACCGTTGAAAATAGCTATATACACATACTTGTCTTTCACTCTGGAACGGACACCGTCAAGGAGTGTCAGGCTGATATCCGAAGTCTTGAAATACCAGTCCGTTATGTCTATTTGACATAATTCAAAGGGATATATGTATTTGGCGGTGTTGCGGTATCTTACACGATCACGGTTTATGGTATACGTGGAACGATATACTTTAGGTATACGTTCATATGGAAAGAAACCCCATCCCGGGACAGACGAAATATCCCACTCAGAGGATAGTTCTTTTCCTTGGTCGGATAGAATGGTATACCACGCATGGCCTGCACGATAACGCCCCCAGAAAGGAGTCTCATCAATAACGGCCGGTATGCCCATACTACGGTATGTTAGAACGCCGAGTGTTACATAATCAACACAACGTCCATAGGTTTGATATGGAAGTACCGAGGCGTCTAACAGACTATATCCGCTGCGTGTATAGACTCCGCGAGGACGGATCTTGCGAAGTATCTCGTTACGGACTATATCCTGCGTGCCAAATATGGTTCCATAATTTTGAGATGTCACGGGTTGACGGTTGAGGCTGTCACTAAAGTGATATGACAGGGTATCGCGCCAACCATCTAATGACTGCAATTCTACCAGTTTATATGGTAACAACCACTCACAAAACTCTTCGAATGTGAGATGTGAAGCCCATGGGCGTTCTTTCCACTGGTTGAATGCATGATCTATGCTATGTATCAGAAAATCGGAAGTGATAATCTCTATATCAGGCACAACGTCGCGGTGCAGGCCGGGGAAGTCACGATCACTGATTTCCAGTAGAGTATCGCGCTGCCATACAGGATCTTTCCCTGATTTCAGAATGGGAAGAGCTATTTCATAGTAACGTGATATGTCATCACCACGATATGAATAGTGTGCCGGCATATTCTCTATAAGATAACTTGCTGCTGCAAGTTTTTCAGAGTCTTCTTTATAGTGTTCAAGAACAGTTTCCAACTGAGCACGATTCTCACCGGCCAAACGAAGAGCATATCTCAGATATGCACGATCACCATCACACGATTGTAAAAACAACGTTAAGAACAAGAACAGTATGGTTGCTATTCTTCTTGAAACTGATGGAATTATCATCGCTACAGGTAACAACAATTTTTTTATGTAGAGGTTTATCATATATCTCTTTTTCATTGGTTTGTTATGGTTTTATTACGCCAGCGGTCAAGAGATACCGAGTTTACAGTATCGGTATTTATATATTCTATATGGCCATCTTTATGAAGGATGAAAGGAGCGGTAACGGGAACAAGGCCTATTCCATCATACCCGTATACCACGTACAGCACTTCCCTGCCCATTTTATCAAAGCATGCACGGCGATGTCTTATTATACCGAAATCAACTATTTCCCAATCACGCAGGCTGTCACATATTGTTGCCGAAGCAATATAAGTATAACGGTCTTTTAGATTCTTCAGAGTATCTGTATTTATGTGCAGTTCTATGTCTGATGTAAGAAAATAAAGATCTGTAACATCTTTCTTACCTAAATCAAAGGGATATTGGTATTTTGATTTTTGCTGATATTTCATACGTTTGGGATTGATGGCGTAGGTATTACGATAGACTTTGGGACCACGTTCTTCGGGAAAGAAACCCATGCCGGGATATGAGGAGATATCCCATGGAGAGGGAACTTCTTCACCACGATCGGAAAGTATAGTAAACCAACTTACGGCAGCTACATCACGTGGGCCTACTGGTGTCTCGTCTATGGCCACAGGAATGCCCAAGCTCCTATATATAAGTGCACCAAGACGGACATAATCGGGTATATCACCGAAGGTCTGACGCGGTAGCAGGTAGGCGCTAATTAGCGGAAGACCGCTGCGGGTATACAGAGCATAACGAAGAATTTTGTTATTTATAGCATTGCGTACTATTTCTGCAGTCTTACGGGTTGTAAGGTATTCATCATCATCGGGTATCATGTTTTTCAAAGCAAAACCAAAGTATGCCTGTAAAGTGTCGCGCCATGCATCTAACTCCTGTAGTTCTACGGCTTTATAGGGTAACAACCATTCTATGTATTCATCAAAGGTGAGCTGACGGGCCCATGGACAGGTCTGCCATTGTAGATATGACTGGTCAATATTTTTTATAAGGTAATTGGATGTTATGATTTGAGCATCAGAAATGGTACGTGTGGGTAGGTCTGAGTATTTGTTGTCGCTAATGGCAAGCAGAGTGTCACGTTGTTGTTCAGGAGAGAGAAGCGTATCGGATAAAATATGGGCAGCGTAGTTGTAATACTCGTAGATACTATCTCCCTTATAAGAGTAATGGGCGGGTAGACCGGCTATCAGAAACCTGGCAGCGGCAAGTTTTTCCGGTTCATCAGAATAATGGGCAAGAACTGCCTCCAACTCCGGACGATTGTCGCCGGCGGAATGCAAGGCATAACGCAATAAAGAAGATTCTCTGCTACAACATGTAAGCAACAGAATAGAACACGTAGCTACGAATACTCTTAACAGATCTTTCATGGATTATGAATTAACAAAACGAGAAACAGTCAAAGATTCAATTGACTCTGTGCGGCAGCCGGTTATGGCGGCAGTACAGAATAGCGTTGCGAAAATCAACCTCTCTCTTGTTTTTTTCATAGGAAAATCTTGTGCTGTAATTAGAATTAAAACTTAGTTAAAATAAAGTTGATGAATCTGTTCTTTCTATCTATTCCGACTCGTCGTTATTCATACTATGATATCGCATTTTCAGTAAATATCTCTTTTTGGGGAGTTTACCTCCATTTGCTATCATCTCTATTATCTTTTCTACATACAATTTCTGCAGATTGGTGTTACGCAAAGGATCTCCCACAAACACAACTCTATTATCCTTATCAAGGAGAAATGCTCTAAACATATCAGTGTATTTTTCTAAAGAATTCCTCTTCAGATATTGATCATATTTGTCATATATAACTACTGTCTGCGGCAATTCCAAAGAGTCCATTGCCTCCTGAATCTCCTCAATGGGACGAGGATACATCACACAGATATATTGAACACTATCTATAGGATACTTATGCGTGTAATCGGCTGTTGCAGACAAATAATTGGTAATAAAACAGGGAGAACAGAGTTCACTCGCCATTTAGTCAATATACTTGTTACAGACTGTGGGTTTCAACTAATTAAATTAATCGTATGTATAAATAGTTTTTATTAAACTATAACATTTTTCATCCTTCTTTTTTATATTTTCGTTAATAGCATCAAGATAAAATTTCCAATAGGAGACAAAATCCTTATCAATATATTGTTTTACGACATCTTCTTCATACGTAGAAGGATACTTTAAATAATATTTAATGATTTCTGGAATTAACAAATCATCTTCTGAAATATTTGTATCATTTATCCTAATTTTTGATACTTCAAAAGTTATATCATAATCTCGCTTAAACTCTTCCGAAGTCATCTGTTTTAATGTTTTTTCTAAGCCATAACCAACCTCCCAATTACGGACAACTGATTTTGAAAACGGAGAGGTTGTATAACATGAGCCTCTATTATCGTCAAAAATACTTGCATAAATACTCTCGGTTTCATCGGATTTTAATTTGCTCTTAACTTTGTACTTAAAACTAATTTGTTGAACGGTTCCTTTTAACGGCGTAAGTTTAAATGCAAAATAAACATTGCGAATATCGCGAGAATATGAATAATATTCTTTATACAAATGGTCAAATTCTATATCTACATAGGCTATTAAGCGAATTTTCTACCATGTAATTTTTCCAATAATCAGATATTGAATCAAGTTTTTGTTGATAATTGCCAAATTTACTTTTCCATTCTTTTTCGGCATTATCAATGATAGGATTTACAAAAGAAGTATCTGATAGATAATACATAAACTTTCGTAATCGTTTATACGTAATGTCGCCATATTTGACTTGATTCATTTCATTAGAAAAAAAATTTTTCGTAACTCTTGAACTACTTCATAAAACTCAATAAATGCAGTGTCCTTTTTTGAAGCAGAACGTAATTCATCCACTGTTAATGGCTCAACGATTGATTTATTTAATGGACCTGAACAGCTTGCTGTCAATACTACTAC
>DASRNO010000082.1:0-18504 GCA_035647375.1 Bacteroidaceae bacterium | reverse complement strand
TTATAATATTTTATCTCTATCCTGTTTTAGGACTGGCTGCTCAAACAATTAAATCCTCAGATAATTTAGTAACAAAAAGTAAGTTAACCAGACAACAAAAAAAAACCACATACATTTTTGACAACGGAGCAATTTACACAGGACAAATTAAATTACGAAGGCCAAATGGCTATGGAGAGACTCTGTTTCCCAACGGAGATACTCATATAGGTCAATATTCAAAAGGATTAAGAGAAGGATATGGGGTTTATCGGTTTGCAGATGGCGAAAAATATCAAGGAGAATGGTCAAAGAATAGGCAACATGGTCAGGGAATCTATTTCTTTGCCAATGGTGATAAATATTCTGGAACTTGGGATTATGACTATCAGAATGGTTATGGGGTGTTCTGTTATAGTAATGGCGATATATATAAGGGTGAGTGGAAAAAAGATATCCGCCATGGCAAAGGTGTATATTTATGGAGTGATGGTTCGCACTATTCGGGTGAGTGGATCAATGATAAACGCAATGGTTTTGGCGTTATGGTGTGGAGCGATGGTGCCGAATATCGTGGTGAATGGGTGAATGGGGTTCGTAATGGTAAAGGAGTCTATTCATCTAATGTTTATCATTACAGTGGCTCTTGGAGTAACGATAATGAGAATGGTAGGGGTGAATGTTTATTTGCATCAGGAGATATCTATTCGGGCGAATTTTTAGATGGTATGATTTCCGGACTCGGAACTTACATCTTTATTAATGGCGATAGTTATAAAGGTTATTTTATAAATGGGAAAGCCGAGGGCAGAGGTGTTTATATATGGAGCGATGGTTCAAAATATGATGGTGATTGGAAGGATAATAATTTTCACGGTAAGGGTACAATGACATGGATCAATAAAGATACCTATTATGGCGATTGGATAGAGGGAGTTCCAAGCGGACAAGGTTCTATAAAATTTACAGACGGAAATAAATATAAAGGTGGTTTTACAGATGGACAGGCCGATGGAGAGGGGGTGATTTATGATGCAGATGGTTACCTATTTGAAGGTGTTTTCAGTATGGGTAGACGAGTTGGTGTTTTTCAGAGAAAGAACTAATCTGCTTAATGTATAGAGGGTGGAAAATTATTAAAAGGAAAATGGCAACATGTTAAAACTAATAGAGAATGATCCTTGGTTAACTCCTTTTAGAAAGATTATAGAAGAGAGACATCTTAATGTTTTAGAGAAGGAGAGTGAGTTGACGGGAGAGAATAAAAAAACTCTCTCCGATTTTGCTTCGGGTTATCTCTATTTTGGATTGCATAAAACTTCTGATGGATGGGTTTTTCGCGAATGGGCACCAAATGCCACAGAAATTTATCTTATTGGTGATTTCTCTGATTGGAAAGAGATAGATGAGTTTAAACTTGAGAGAATAGATAATGCAGGAGTGTGGCAGTTAAATATTCCATTAGATTTAATTTGTCATGGCCAACACTATAAAATGAGGGTAAGGTGGAATAATGGTTATGGTGATCGTATTCCCGCTTGGTGTAGAAGAGTTGTTCAAGACCCCTCCACATATATATATAGCGCTCAGGTATGGGATCCGCACGTACCTTATAAATTTAGAGTTAAAAACTTTACTTTAAACAAGTTACCTCTATTGATTTACGAGTGTCACATAGGCATGGCACAAGAGGATTATTCAGTGGGTACGTTTCGAGAATTTACGGAAAATATACTTCCACGTGTTAAGGCCGATGGATATAACTGTATACAGATAATGGCCATTCAGGAACATCCCTATTACGGTAGTTTTGGGTACCAAGTTTCAAGTTTTTTTGCTCCTTCATCGCGTTTTGGAACGCCTGAAGAGTTGAAAGAGCTTATTGATAAAGCTCATGAGATGGGAATAGGAGTTATAATGGATATAGTTCATTCACATGCTGTAAAAAATGAATATGAGGGGCTTGGGAATTTAGCTGGTGATCCTGCGCAATATTTTGTTTCAGGTTCTGGACGTGAACATCCTGCATGGGGTTCTTTATGTTTTGATTATGGCAAGAATCAGGTACTGCATTTTTTGCTCTCTAACTGTAAATATTGGTTAGAAGAGTTCAAATTTGATGGCCTACGATTTGATGGAGTAACATCAATGCTATATTATAGCCATGGGCTTGGTGAAACATTCAATAGATATGATGACTATTTTAACGGTAATCAGAATGATGATGCTATATGTTATCTTACGCTTGCAAATAAATTGGTTCACGAAATAAGACCAGATGTTGTTACAATAGCCGAAGAGGTATCAGGAATGCCTGGTCTTGCAGCTTCTTTCTCTGACGGAGGTTATGGTTTTGATTACCGTATGGCCATGAATATACCCGATTTTTGGATTAAAACAATTAAGGAATGTAAAGATGAGGAGTGGAAAACTTCGAATATTTTTTGGGAATTGACCAATCGGCGCAAAGATGAGAGAACAATATCGTATGTGGAGAGTCACGATCAGGCCATGGTGGGCGATAAGACTGTAATTTTTAGACTTGTGGACTCTGATATGTACTGGCATTTCAAAAAAAGTGATCTCAATCTTAACACTAATAGGGGTATAGCTCTTCATAAAATGATTCGTCTTGTTACCTTATCAACTATTAATGGTGGATATTTAAATTTTATGGGTAATGAGTTCGGACATCCGGAATGGATAGATTTTCCGCGTGAGGGAAACGGATGGAGTTACAAATACGCACGACGACAGTGGAGCCTGGTTGATAATAAGGAACTATGTTATCATTGGCTTGGCGATTTTGATAAATCTATGCTGGAGATAGTGTCGTCAGAAAACAAAATATCAGATCTTCCGGTTACGGAGATCTGGCATAGTGATAGGGACCAGATATTGGCTTTTAGTAGGGGAGATATAATTTTCGTATTCAATTTTAATCCTTTCATATCGTTTACTGACTACGGTTTTCTCGTACCTAAGGGTTCATATAGAATAATTTTAGATAGTGATAGTATCGCTTTTGGAGGTAACGGATTTGTTGATAATTCAATAACTTATTTTACAAATTTTGATCCTCTGTACCGGGATTCTAAAAAAGAGTGGTTAAAGTTATATATTCCATCTAGAACGGCTCTTGTCTTAAAAAAAGAGAAAGTAAAAAAACCAAAATAATCTATTTTTCAGTATGCATAAACAGATTACATTTATCAATAGAACGCTTTTTTTACTCTTTAGTGTAGCATACACCTGTTTTTTTCAGGTAGATTTATTTAGATTAATCTACATGAGGCTTACCGAAAAACCGATTTCGGTGTTGTTACTGTTTATTTTCTGTTTGGCTTTGGCATGTTTTTCAACGTTTTTGGCTATACCTACAAAAAAACTATTGAAATTTTCAGATGAGTTAGATGCTATGAATTATCTTCCTTCGGCTTTGTTTCTGGGATTTACTACCAGTATGAACGAGAGCTATAGATTTGGTTATTCATGGAATACGTGGATATTATTACTCCTAACTTTACTAGTTTTAACCATTTTAGCGGGGCTATTGAATAAAAAATTGAAAAGCAAGAGTAATGATAAACAGAGACATTTTTACAATCGTATGAGTGTTAATCTCTTTGTTATGACCTTGATTCTCTTATTGACTGTTTTTGTGGGAAATACTGACGAAATATTACAACGCGAACTTAAGACTGCCAGATATATCTCTAAAGGAGAATACGAAAAGGCTCTCATGGTGGGGCTCAAAGCCGAGGAGACATCGCCTTGTTTGACCGCTCTACGCTCTTACTCTATGTCGCAGTTAAAGACCTCTAAAGGCAATATCAAAGGCAGCGAAATGGGTAATAGGCTTTTTATATATCCACAGATTTACGGTGAAACTTTTTTATATCCTCAACAAGTAAATGGTACAATCCAATCAAAGAGTTTAGAATCGCTTATATTTTATTTAGCCGATTATAAGGCTCCCACAGATAGTAGTATATATTTGAATTATCAACTCTCTACTCTGTTGCTTAAAAGAGAAATTGACAGTTTTTCCTCTGTTATTATTGAGATAGAAAAAGAGAACAATCTATTAAATTTATACTTTCCGGACTCTATACCCAGATATTATATGCAGGCTTTAATTTACGAAGAGTATTTTCGAGGAGTACCGTTCAGTTTTCTAGATAACTATTATTCCGGACAGACAGCCAGATCAAGGGAGTATTTTAACAAATATATTTCCGAACGCAACTCTCTACACGGACAAATGGAGCAGTATAAAAAGAATCTTTTGAGTCTACGTTACCGTAATACTTATTGGTGGTTTTATGATTTTCAGGATTAGTGTTTTTTAGAAAAAAAGGCGGTAAGCTTTTATTATCAAAAACTTACCGCCTAAATGTTTAAATATCTTATCCGTTAATCTGCGTGCTCAATTGCAGCCTGTGCAGCAGCTAAGCGTGCTATGGGAACACGGAACGGAGAACAACTCACGTAATTTAAGCCTACTTTGTCGAAAAACTTTACCGAAGAGGGTTCACCTCCATGCTCTCCGCATATACCACACTTAAGGCCTGGGTGAGTTGTACGTCCATTTTTTACGGCCATATCAACAAGTTGTCCCACACCTTTTTGGTCAAGTACTGCAAAGGGATCGTGTTTAAGTATTTTATTCTCGATATAGTAGGGTAAAAAGCTCGTTATATCATCACGACTATATCCGAAAGTCATTTGAGTAAGATCATTAGTGCCGAAAGAGAAAAAATCGGCGGTTTTGGCTATGCTATCGGCTACCAGAGCGGCTCTAGGAACCTCTATCATAGTGCCCACTTTATATTTAACAGACTTACCTGTCTCTTCAAATACCCTATTGGCTGCATTTTCAATAACCGCTTTTTGTACTTCGAGTTCGTAGGATATTCCAACTAATGGAACCATAATCTCTGGAAACACCTCAATGCCCTCATCTTTCAGTTCTATAGCTGCTCCAAGGATAGCTCGGGTTTGCATATCGGTAATTTCCGGATAAGTATTGCCCAAGCGGCAGCCACGGTGACCAAGCATTGGATTTTGCTCTTTGAGAGCCTCTACACGTTTGCGGATATAATCTACTGAAACCTCCATAGCATTTGCCATTTCGCGCTGTCCAGTATCGTCATGAGGTACGAACTCGTGTAACGGGGGGTCAAGCAGACGAATTGTTACTGGACATCCCGCCATAGCTTTGAAAATGCCTTTAAAGTCTGATTTCTGGTAGGGCAAAATTTTCTCCAATGCACGACGACGTCCTTCGACAGTTTCTGAAAGAATCATTTCACGCATTGCAACAATTTTCTCTGATTCAAAGAACATGTGTTCCGTGCGGCAGAGTCCTATTCCCACTGCTCCGAAATTACGCGCTACTTGAGCATCGTGAGGTGTGTCGGCATTGGTACGAACCTCCATTCTAGAATATTTATCGCAAAGTTTCATTAGATCCTCGAAATCAGAAGATAACTCTGCATCTACGGTTTTTATTTCTCCTTTGAAAACCTGACCAGTTGAACCGTTGAGCGATATATAGTATCCCTCTCTGTAAATTTCATCTCCAATAGTCATAGTGCGCTCTTTGTAGTCAATGCTTATATCGCTTGCTCCCGAAACGCAACATTTTCCCATACCGCGGGCAACAACTGCAGCGTGCGATGTCATACCACCACGTCCGGTTAGAATACCAACTGATGACTGCATGCCTACAAGATCCTCGGGTGATGTTTCAATTCGTACTAGAATAACTTTTTCGCCACGGAAATTCCATTCGGCAGCCTCGTCGGCAAAGAAAACTATTCTTCCACTAGCGGCACCCGGTGAGGCGGGTAATCCCTTAGCAATAAGTTGAGCCTCTTTTAGGGCTTTACTATCAAAAACCGGGTGTAAAAGTTCGTCAAGTTTGTTGGGTTCACATCTATTAATGGCTGTTTTTTCATCAATTATTCCCTGACGTAAAAGATCCATAGCTATCTTAATCATAGCTGCTCCGGTACGTTTTCCGTTACGAGTTTGCAAGAACCAAAGTTTACCCTCTTGGACAGTAAATTCCATGTCCTGCATATCTTTGTAGTGTAGCTCAAGTTTACTCTGTAGGGCGTCTAATTCTCGATAAATGGCAGGCATAGTCTCTTCCATTGAGGGGAATGCAACCACTCTTTCTGACTCTTCTATACCCATACGCTCAGCCCAACGCTGTGAGCCAAGTTTTGTTATTTGTTGAGGTGTACGAACACCGGAAACAACATCTTCGCCCTGTGCGTTTATCAAATATTCACCATTGAATACATCCTCGCCAGTACCTGCATCTCGTGAAAAACAGACCCCGGTAGCAGATGTTTGGCCCATATTTCCAAAAACCATAGCCATAACGGTAACGGCAGTTCCCCATTCATCGGGAATCCCCTCCATTTTACGATATAGAATGGCTCTTTCATTTTGCCATGAACTGAATACAGCACAAACGGATCCCCAAAGTTGATCCATTGCCGAGGTAGGGAAGTCATGTCCGGTCTGTTTCTTAACAGCCTCTTTGAACCTAACAACAAGCTTTTTCAAATCTTCTAAGCTCAAATCATTGTCAAGCTCTACATTGCTCTCTTTTTTGACCTGATCTATTATCTCTTCGAATGGGTCTATGTCGGTTTTACATATAGGTTTCATACCCAGAACTACGCCACCGTACATCTGTATAAAACGGCGATAACTGTCCCATGCAAACTTGGGGTTTCCGGTCTTAATAGCCAATCCCTCTACAACCTCGTCGTTTAAACCCAGATTGAGAATTGTATCCATCATGCCCGGCATGGATGCACGGGAACCTGAGCGTACTGATACAAGAAGCGGATTGTTGACATCTCCAAATTTTGAGTTCATAAGAGTCTCGATTTGTATGATGGCATTTTCCACTTCGCTCTTTAACAGAGCTACTACTTTTTCTCGTCCAAGCTCAAAAAATTCCGAACAGACATCGGTGGTAATAGTAAATCCCGGAGGAACCGGAACACCTAGAAGGTTCATTTCTGCTAAATTGGCCCCTTTCCCACCCAGTAAGTTACGCATTTGAGCATTTCCTTCTGCTTGTCCATTTCCGAAATTGTAAACTCTTTTTTTGTTCATAAAATATATAATTGTAGTTGTGATACAGCCATATGAAAAATGTAGAATATTGTATATCCAATTTTGGCCGCAAAGATAGTCATTTTTTGTCTATTATACTATTTGTTCGGTGTCTGTTTCTTGTTAGAGAAAAAAACATTGACAGGCAGGTGTAAAACGGCTCTTTTTTTATTTCTTTGTAGTTTAAAACCGAATCCTTATGTTATGAATAATTGATTCTCAACAATGGCACAAAAAAGAAAAGAATACCCAATAATAGAGAAGATTCTAATTACAGATATTGCAGCCGAGGGAAAATCCATAGCCAGAATAGATGATATGGTTGTGTTTGTTCCCTTTGTTGTACCCGGAGATGTTGTTGATTTGAAATTGCTGAGAAAAAAACGTAACTATGTAGAGGCTGTAGCTGTACATTTTCATGAGTATTCAGAGATTCGAGTAACTCCTTTTTGCGTACATTTTGGTCAATGTGGCGGATGTAAATGGCAAAATCTACCCTATTCCGAACAATTAATACAAAAAGACAGACAGGTTCTTGATACTTTTACAAGGATTGCAAAAGTGAAACTTCCTGTAATATCTCCTATAATAGGCTCTGATAAAATAACTGAATATAGGAATAAATTAGAGTTTTCTTTTAGCAATAAACGCTGGCTTACTAACGAAGAGTTTGCCATTATGCAAAATGAGGCAAAAGAGGAGTATAAAAAACCAGGGCTTGGTTTCCATATATCCGGAGCATTCGACAAGGTGTTGCATATAGATAGGTGTTGGCTTCAAGATGATATTTGTAACAGGATACGCAATGCTGTGTTTGAGTATGCTGTTTTGAAAGGGATACCGTTTATTAATTTGCGCTCGCAAGAGGGTGTTCTGCGTAATATGATCATAAGAGTAGTTACCACAGGACAGATTATGGCAATTTTACAGGCCAAAGTGGAGAGAGCGTCCGACATGGAGCAGTTTATGGATATAATGAATTTTATAGCTGATTCTTTTAAGGAGATAACCTCGTTACTCTATGTTGTGAATAATAAAGGTAACGATACTTTTAACGATCTGGAGGTGAAAGTATATCGTGGCCAAAATTACATATTAGAGAATATAGGTAATCTGAGTTTTAAAATAGGACCTAAGTCTTTTTTTCAGACCAACACTCTTCAAATGTACAAACTCTACTCGGTGGTAAAGGAGATGGCAGAACTTACCGGAGAAGAGACGGTTTATGACCTATATACGGGAATAGGAACAATAGCCATCTTCTTAGCTTCGACTTCAAAGAAAGTTGTGGGAGTGGAGTTTGTACCAGAGGCTATAGAAGATGCAAAAGAGAATGCTTTAATAAATAATATTCATAACACACTGTTTTTTGCAGGTGATATGAAAGATATTTTAAACGAGACGTTCTTTGCAGAGTATGGAAATCCAGATGTAATTGTTACTGACCCTCCACGTTCAGGAATGCATAAAGATGTTATTAAGACAATTCTTTATGCAAAGCCAAAACGTATAATTTATGTGAGTTGTAATCCGGCCACTCAAGCACGTGACTTAGCTTTTTTAGACCCATACTATAAATTGTTGGCTGTTCAACCGGTAGATATGTTTCCTCACACAAACCACGTAGAGGTTGTTTCTAAATTGGTTTTACGTACATAAAGATACTTTAGAAGTAAAAGTTAGCTTTGTTTCACAAATTTTAATTTAACATATAACATTCGAGCATATATTTAATAAGAGTAGGGTTATAACTTGTTAAACCTGAATCAGCTATGATTTTTTGTTATATTTTTGTATACGCTAATTAGATAAAGAACAATGATAGAAAAAAGATTTTTTACGTTATTATCCATGATTCTTATTTGTTGTCCACTACTTGTTGCTGCTCAGGATAGCATAAGTATGATAATTAATGACACTACATCTCTTGAATCTGAGATTATTATTACCCAACCGGAATTTAGGGGTGGGTTTGAGGCTATGTATGAGTACATAATGACCAATTTTGAGTATCCGGAAGAGGCTCGTAAGAGAAGTATTAGTGGAAAATTAGAGGTTGAATTTACAATAGAGAAATCGGGTGATGTTACTTTTGTAGGCATTTTAAAAGGGATAGACCCATTGGTGGATACTGAACTTTTAAGAGTGCTTAAAAATATGCCAAGATGGGAGCCAGCTACCAGGAATTCTAATCCGGTGCGATACAAGATTTCAATGCCAATTAATCTCAAAGTGTCCAGATCTAAGAATATGGCTAAATCAGATTACCAATTATAGCAATCAATTATTATATTGTGGAGAATATTATTTACTCTACAGAGTAGAATTAGTTATTAAACATATTGAAAAATGGGGAAAGCCGGTAATTTGTTATTTACATCTGTAATCTTGACAACATTGTTACTCTTAACAGGTTGTACTAGAAATGTTACCGAAGAGAATCATTATCATGAAAATGGGGCCACAGTATTTGTAGATTATGTAACAGCTTACAAAGAGGATTGGTCTATTTATGGAACACCTGGTGTGATGGGGTGCTATATGTATCAGACATTTAAATTTCCGGAAATTACAAAAGCGGTTCTGGATAATGGCTTTGTTTTGGCTTTTTTGGTTGACGATTCAACTGTGGATGGTCGCGATAATATACTGCCTTTTATTCTTCCTTACAATGGGGGAATAACGGAGAATATTCGCTACGATTACGAAAAGGGTAAACTTACTATAATTATAGAGAGTACAGATTTTATGATTTATTCAAGAACAGGTTCTTTGATTTTTAAAGTTTGTATTCTTTATCCATGATATCTATATTTTAAATCCAAGGGGTTAGTACGGAATCTATTCAATTATTTTTATCTATTTGCACTGTTAAACAGTAAACAATAGTAAATATGAAAAAGAGAAGTATTGTAATCATATTGACTGTTATCTTTTTCTTGCCCTTTTTATATTCTGAAAATTTGGGAAATTGGACTACTATTAGGATAGGTGAGGCATCCTTGAACAGGAGAGAGATTAAAAAAAATGTAAAAAAAATAGGCTTGCAAGAGGCTGATGGTTTTTATGTTTTGCTCGATTCGGTTTGTAATAACGGAGAGCTTGATAGAGCAAGGAAGAATAAAATAATCAGAATAGCACGCTATGTGATTAAAAGAGCAAAGAAAAATAATCTTCAAATGGGGGTAAGAATGTCTGATTGGGAGTTTTTAATTTCCGGTCTTTACAACTCCATAGAACCATGTGGAAGAATTGTTGTTTCAGAAACAGTAGGGGCGGGAAAAGAGCTGTTTGGACCTGACCGCAGCGCAAGAGGTTATGTTCCGATAACTCTAAATTTTACAATTGACAAAAAGGATCTTTCGTACAATGATATTGCTTTGCTCTGTTTCCCGGCTAAATATAAAAGGGGCAGATTGTTTAATAATTCAGAAACCATACCTCAATATGTTCCTTTAGAGGAGATAGTAGACTTTTCTAAAAACATAGAGAAGAGTGGCGACTCAACAGTTATAGTTACACTTCCAAGGGGAGAGTGGAGGTTTTTGCGTCTGGGTTATGTTGTAGATCCAGCCCTATCTCCTATAAACAGGCTCAATAAAGATGCTGCTTATGTGGTAGCTGAACGTTGGTTTTCAAATTTTATAGGTTCTTTAGAAAAAAACCGATATAAGGGAGTTATTACTCGTACGGTTATTGACTTTACATTTGAAAATTCAAGAATATGGATAGACTCTTTTAAAAAAGAATTTGAGTCACGTAGAGGATATGAGTTAACTAACAGTGACTTATTGCTGTATGCAGGATATTTTATTCAGGATAAAGAGACGACCGACAAATTGACAGTTGATATTTTTTCTACATTGATGGAGGTTATAGATTCAAATTATTACGGAGTGTTTGATAATGTGGCTACTAATCATGGATGCGACCTCTTTATAAATACTGTATGGACAAATAGTGCAAGAATTGACTCAGAGTGGTCTCCACGTAGATTTATGAGGGAGTAGAAAAAATAATTGTTGTAGCTCCTAGCGTTATAACAGCCCCGTCAGTTATAATTGCTTTTTCTTTATCAGCCAATAATCTGTTGTGTAAAAATGTTCCTTTAAAACTGGGGAAATCTCTCAACAACCAAGTCAGTTTACCATTTGGTTCCTTTTGTACTGTAATTATACAGTGTCTTCTGTCCATGCTGAGGTCTGATGTTTCTATGGGTATTGTTATATTATCGCCTTTGTTATATCTTCCTATCAAGTTGTCGCCCTTTTTTAGCGCCCAGGTCTGTTTATAACCGAAAGCATTTTCAATAACCATAATTGACCCGAACTTATCCTCTTTTAACTCTTCGGATTCTTCAGATTTGTTTAGAGTCTGTTTAAGTTTACTAGAACCTATACGTATAGAAAACTGTTTGGAGCAGGAGTCGCATTTGAACATAAGAGATTGTCCCTCTTTGTAGAGGGTATCATCAAATTTGATGTAGTGATCACATCTAGGACATCGTACTCTTTTCATATCTGTTTATCTATTCAAGCTTTAGCGAAAAACTTGCTCTCTTTTATATATAAAACAGTCAACCTATAAGCCGGGTTCTGTATCTCAAAATGAGTGTCTGTCATTTATCTGGGCCGACTGTTGCCAGACGGCTCTAGCAATCTACCCTCCGGCTTGAGCGGGCAGCCCTCTAATGCCGGTATACATGATCTTGCAACTTCCAAGGCGCACAGCACATGCATCGCCACATGTCTGGTGGGCTCTTACTCCACCTTCTCACCCTTACCCGTTTGGGCGGTTATTTTCTTCTGCGCTACTCTGCCGTCGCCGGCAGCTTTCTGTTAGGAAGTGGAATGCCCTATGTTGCCCGGACTTTCCTCCGCCTTGCAGCGGCGACAGACCGGTTGACTGTTTGAATTAACAAAGATATAAAAAATACCTACTTCTCTATAAAAAACACCTATAAGACTTGCCAAGTTTATATAGGATTTAGATAAATTTGGAGTGATAATTACTATTATGGCAGTATAATATTATTATAGGATGACTTTTTCTCTTGTTTATTTGGTTTGGCACCATTTTTGATGTCTATTGTAGTGTAAAGATAGTTAATTTGTAGCTGTACTAGTTAAATTTAAAGAAAAACGAGGTGTGGATATGTTATTTAGATAAATTGGGAAATATATTTGTGGAACAAAGTGTTAATTACGTGGAATATTTAACTGAGTAATAAAAATAGATTATGAAAACCGAAACTAAAAAAAACACTAGATCTGTTCTGCTGATTACATTATGTGCATTAGCAGCAGGTGTGACCACTTATCTGGTCAATTCAGTGAATAAAAGTGAGCATAAGGTTAATGTTGTAGAGCAGGGAACACCCTACTTTACACATACTGCCGCACTGGGATCGGTTGCTGGTCAACCTATAGATCTAACCGAAGCAGCCGAAAAAACCGTTCATGGAGTAGTACATATAAAGTCTACAATTAACAGCAGAACGCAGACGATTCAGCAAATGCCGGATATTTTTGAATACTTTTTTGGTCAAAGCCAGCAACCCAGACAGAGACAGATACAGACAGAGCCTGCTGTGGGATATGGCTCTGGAGTTATTCTCTCCTCCGAAGGATATATCGTTACCAATAATCATGTTATTGATAAAGCCGACAATATTGAGGTGACTCTTAATGATAGTAGAATATTTCAGGCTCGCATAGTCGGTACAGATGTAAATACCGATTTAGCACTTTTGAAAATTGACGGCGATGAGTTCCCTTGGATACCTATGGGTAATTCTGAAAATTTAAAAGTTGGAGAATGGGTGTTAGCTGTTGGTAATCCATTTAACCTTACATCGACGGTAACAGCAGGTGTCGTAAGTGCTAAGGCTAGAAAAATAGGTATATATGGAAGCGAGAGCATTGAATCTTTTATTCAGACTGATGCAGCCATAAATCGCGGAAATAGTGGTGGTGCTCTTGTTAATACTAAAGGGGAATTGATAGGTATTAATGCTGCTCTTGAATCGCCAACTGGCACCTATGCCGGTTATGGATTTGCTATTCCCACAACAATTGTAAGAAAAATAGTGGAGGATCTAAAGGAGTTTGGTACAGTGCAGAGGGCATTACTTGGAATATTGGGAGGCAATGTATCGGCAATGAGACAACAGGAGGAGAATAAGGATAAAGATTACGGTACAGTAGAGGGTGTTTATATAAGTGAAGTAACTGATGGAGGAGGCGCTTTAGCTGCAGGATTACAGGTTGGCGATATTATAATCTCTGTAAATGACAAAAAAATTAAGACTATGACCGAGCTTCAGGAGACAATAACTCAGTACCGTCCCGGTGATAAAGTGAGTGTTTCTTATCTTCGCAATAAAAAAGAGAGAAGTGTAGAGGTTATTCTAAAGAATGTTCAGGGAAATACTGATATAGTAAAAGATGTAGATTTAGACCAATTGGGAGTTGTTTTCCAGCCTGTGTCAGATAGGTTGAAAAGAGAACTTAACATAGGTTATGGTCTGCAAGTCTCTGCTTTGAGTAACGGTAAATTTTCTAAAGCTGGAATTCAGAGAGGTTATATAATTCTTAAGATCAACAATGAACAAATAAAAAATGAGTCTGATTTTGAGAAGGTATTTCAAGCGGCACAAAAAACGCCCGAACGGGTCTTATTTATAACCGGAATTTATCAATCGGGCAGAAGAGCTAACTATGCAGTTGATTTATCAGATTAGCGATCTTTAGATAAATATAATAGAATAATTTTTGGCGATGATTAAAATCCACCGCCAAAAATTATTTGTTTGGAAAAGGAGACAAATAATAAATTTATTTAGTAAATTTGCGACCAATTCTCTTATTTTTAGGAGGGTTGTGCGATATTCGGATGAGTATCATATTGAATATCAATGTAATTATTAATATCTGTTTAAAAAATGAGACAACTTAAAATAACCAAAAGCATTACAAATCGAGAGAGTGCTTCTTTGGATAAATATCTACAAGAAATCGGACGTGAAGAGTTAATAACGGTTGAGGAAGAGGTAGAGTTAGCTCAAAGAATACGTAAAGGTGATAGGTCTGCTTTGGAAAAACTAACTAGAGCTAATCTAAGATTTGTTGTTTCAGTAGCTAAACAGTATCAGAATCAAGGATTAAGTCTACCCGATCTTATTAATGAAGGAAATCTTGGATTAATTAAAGCTGCCGAAAAATTTGATGAAACAAGAGGATTTAAATTTATAAGTTATGCAGTATGGTGGATTCGTCAATCTATACTTCAGGCTTTGGCAGAGCAATCTCGTATAGTTAGATTACCTTTAAATCAGGTTGGCTCATTAAATAAAATTAGCAAGGCGCTTTCAAGATTTGAACAAAAGAATGAACGTCGGCCGTCTGCTGACGAATTAGCCGAGGAATTGGATATTCCGGTAGAGAAGGTTACAGATACTCTTAAGGTTTCGGGTCGTCACATATCTGTAGATGCGCCATTTGTTGATGGTGAGGATAATAGCCTGCTTGATGTTCTTGTTAACGATGATTCTCCTATGGCCGATAGAACTCTTGTAAATGAGTCATTGTCTAAAGAGATAGACAGAGCCCTTTCTACACTTACAGACCGTGAGAAAGATATTATAAGAATGTTTTTTGGTATTGAGACTCGCGAGATGACTTTAGAGGAGATTGGCGATAAATTCGGACTTACTCGCGAGCGTGTACGTCAAATCAAGGAAAAAGCAATACGTCGTCTTCGTCAAAATTCAAGAAGCAAATTACTGAAATCCTATTTGGGTTAATCCATCTAAAGATGAAAGAGACATTTTTGCTCATCTTTTTTTGTGCTTTTTTTATCGGTGTTCAGGCTCAGATTTCTGATATAAGTTTGCCAACATCAGATAATGAATATATAGATATCTCTACTGATATACCTCCCCAATCCATCTCTTCTTCCAAAAAAAAGAGTAGGAAGAGTGAGAAAGTGGAGTTGCGTACTGTACATATGTTTGCAACCTCTTTTTCCTTTACCGACTCAATCCTCTTTATAACTGATATTCAAACAGTAGAAAATGTAGAGTTTGTCAATCGTTTTTTTTTATTGGACATAACCCAATTTGGAGTACAGTTCAAAGATTATCTGAAAGAAGCGGGAGAGTCGTCTCCCCAGGTTTCCTCGCTGTTTTTTTCTACCAAACTAAGAAAAGTTACTAAGCAGTATAATTCAATACATAAGAAAACAGAGAAAAAAAAGCAGTTTATTCCATATAAAATTGGGAATGAATTTAAATTTAACAATCCTGGGAATTAAAACTGAATGTGCACAGATATTCTTATCCCACTTGTGTCCACGCCCGGGGTGTTTTTATGTGTTAATCTTTTGAAATAGTCAATTCGTCCGAATTTAAAAATGTTTTCTATTCCGAATCCAATCTCAGCGTAAGGTGTGTTTCTCATATCGGAGGCAATGGCTTCTGTGGGTAAAAGGAAAATATTACCACTATTGTCAATATTTGGGTTGTTGTAATCGCTAAGAGTACCCCAAACGCCCCTATAGGTAATAATCTCTCTGAGTTTAAGTTTTTTAATAATAGGTAATCTGTTTAGAAGCCAACCATTAAGATAATATTCAATATCCCATGAAGCGTGAGTATCGAGTAAAAATTCCATTGGACTCATGAGCTCGAACGACTCTTTGCGTAGAGTATACGATAAGTTAGCGTTGGGTATAATTAGTAGAGGATAGGGTGCTTGATCCCAAATTTTTCCTCCGGATATAAATAGATCGAAATAGCCAAATGGAGAGACCCATAATCTCTGTCTGTAGGATGCTTCGGTTTTTTGTATTGTGTAATCGCTACCCAGCACTCCTTTTTTAGATATGGAGTGAGTGAGTGTGAAAACAGGGTGTTCAGGCAGCATAGAATTGCGATCCCATTTATTCTGAACAAATTTTTCGTTGGGTGCGTATCTAAGGTTTAGCTCGAATTCTGTTTGAAAAATTTTATTGTGCGATACAATATTGCCAAGAGCATCGCGACGATCAAGGGGTATGAAGATTGATTTTTCGTTACTTCTACTTCTTAATACGGCTGTATATGAGATTCCGTTATAAAATTCGTTTGTGTAGGTTAGTTCACCAAGACGTATATATCCAATTTTATTGTCGGGAAGCCTTTTAAGAGAGAGAAACATATTATCCTTGTTAGTATAAAGATAGTTTTGTCCATACTGGAAAATATCGTTTTCGTATTGAAGTCGCAGAGAATGAATGGGAAATTCGTTCCAATTCTCTTTTTTTGGTTTGAAAGAGTATTCAAGCCGTCCTAAATATTTCCAGCGTTTGTCGCGAGTTCCGTAAACCAGATAGTAATAGCCAAAAAGATTTGGATTTAGATATGCGGTTGTCATTCCACCTGTTCTTAGTCTTACTCCCTCGAGTTCGTTGTAGCTAATGGTAGTGTTTGCAGGGCCATAATAGTATGGGGTTTTTTCCTGTTTTATGGGAATATAACCTGTGAAAAGAAAAGAGACAACTTTTTCGGTCCAAAAATAGATAGGTACTTCTCTTAGTTGTTTGAGCATCTCCTCTACAGCAAGTTGCTTTTCAGTCAGTGTAGTCCCTCTTCTAGCAGCCCAAAATTCTTGATCCATATTAATGGCGTCGTCACTCTCTATAATTTTTTCTGCCCTGTTAAAAATTGAATGGTCAACCTCTTGATTAAATTTGTAGTTCGAATAACTAACCTCGCGATGTCCATAAATACCGTCTATAAAATCATAAAGTTTCAACTCGGTAGTTAAGGATTCGTAAACGAGCAGTCTTGGATGGATAGAGTCGCGTTCGAATTTTTGTTCTATATTCATATACTCTACAAAATTTAAATTTATATCGTAGGGTACATTCATCTGTATCCATTTTATGAAATGGGTAGAATCTGTAGTTACATAAAGGTGTCCTGTGAAACCATAAGATTGTGGATTGTTGGGAACAAAAGCTAGATCTGAACACTCAACACCATCTATTGTTATGGTATCCATTAGGTAAAATTTATAATACGAAGGTGCAATTGTTGAAAGAGGGCTGACAAACTCGTTTCTAAGAATAATAACTTTGTCATTGAAAAGATCTAGGTCTACAAGAGTCTCCTCAACGGCTGCTTGGATTTCGTTTACGTTCATGAAATCATCAATACCTACCCAGTTTCTTCCACTTACCACCTGTTTGCGTTTTTCGGGCTTTTGTTGATAATAGTCTGTGGCAACTAATTCTCTTATGGAGACATTTAAAATAGGCTTTCCCGAAACGAGCGAGGTGTCAACATAATTTTTAAGGAAATCGAATCTTTTGAATAGTTTTTTCCCCTGCTTCTCTTCATTGAAATTATCCAGAGCCACCACAAATTTTTCATATCGGTCTTTTGACAAATAGCTATTCATTTCTGGATTTTCCTCTCTTTTTTTTGAGATAAGAATATTTATAAGATCTACTGCAGGATTATCTTTTTTACTATATCTCTCTCTCTTAGAAGTTATCTGAATCTCGTTTAAATCGTAATTTGTTGGTTCCATGGTAATTGTTAGAGGAAATAGGATAGAGGGGCTTAATTCTATACTAACATCCTGATAGCCTATGGATGAAATCAAAAGGGTGGTACCTTTTACCGGACCCATAAACGAGAATATTCCGTTGTTGTCAGTTATACATCCGTAAGAGCTGTCAACTATTCTTACAGTAGTATAGGGCAATATTTCGCCATTATTGTCTTTTACAATTCCACTCACTCTTACTTGCGCTCCCATTTCGTGCGTAAGCATCATAATAAGAAAAAGAAATGAAATTACTCTTTTAGGGATAATTTTATTTCTTTCGAGCAGAAGTCTCTTTATTTGTAGGTATTTCGCTTTCAATATGTGTATAAAAAATTGTTTATACATCCGCAAATGTAGATGTTTTTAATTGAATTTATATAATATATCCTTTCTAAATAACGTTAGTACCAACTTATTTGTTATATTTGTATGTATTATGCATTGGGGTGTTTTGCATTTTAATATAACAGCTCTGTGGTTTATATATTAAAAGTATAAATATAATAGAGGATTTTTGCCAGTTTTACAGATTTTTTATCGGTTATATTTTTTAGAATGTGATAAAAGTATCTTTTTTATTTAAAATATTTGTTCTTTTATTTGTGTATCTTTTTTTTGGTTGTTATCTTTGCACCCGCTTTCCGCATTAGAATTTTTATTTTATTTCGGTTTTTGCATTTTGTTCTTTGAGATATTTTCATACAGACAATTAAGGTAGTTAGTTCATTAGTTCGTTTTATTTATTTATTTCGTTCTTTTGGGTTATTACCATCCGTCAATTTTATTT
>DASRNO010000081.1:0-83365 GCA_035647375.1 Bacteroidaceae bacterium | reverse complement strand
AAATAATAGTAATAATGAAATTTAGGAGATCTAATAAAAGGGAGCCATTCTTGCATATTCATAACCATTCTGGTGAAGAGAATATTCTTTTTGCATTTTGGCTTAATGTGATTTTTACTTTTATTGCGCTTCTAGGAGGGATGTTATCCAATAGTGATGCAGTGTTGGCGGGTGCCATTCATAACCTGGGATGCACCATTTCTATTGGCTTAGCATGGTTTTTTCAACATCTCTCTACCAGAAAACCAAGTTTAAGATTCACTTTCGGATATAAAAGATTTGCAATTCTGGGGGCTTTTATCAATGCTGCAGTTTTAATTACAGGCTCTTGCATAATAATTATTGAGAGTGTGAAACATATATTGGAATATTCAAATCATGAGGCTGTTGCCAAAGGGATGTTTTTGATTGCTATTGCCGGAATATTGTTTAAGGGCGCAGCTTTTTATAGAACTAGTTCAGGTAGTGGTGTTAATGAGCATATGATATCATTACATTTACTTTCAGATATGCTTGGTTGGGTAGCGGTTTTTATTGTTGGAGGCATTATGTTGCTCTTTAACATTCCGATTTTAGATCCTATTCTCTCTGTGATTATTGCGGTATATATTTTTTATAACGTAATACGAAGCCTATATACGGCATTTTTGATAATTTTGGAGGGAGTACCCTCTTCGATATCTGTAGATGAGATTAAGGCGAGAATAATGAAAATTGAAAACATACTTGAAATATCAAGAATAAGAATATGGAGTTTTGATAACGAAAGTCATGCTGCGGCCCTGGGAATAATATTGGGCAAAGAGAGTAATGTTTGTATAACAGAGGCAAAAAAACAGATAAGCTTTTATCTTAAGTCCTTAGGCTTTTCTGAGATTTTTATAGAAATAGAATAAATTATTAGCTTTTCTTTTAAATAGATTTTATGGCGTCTGAAGCTGGAAATACCCCAATGATGAGGCAATTCAAAGAGTTGAAAGCTAAACATCCTGATGCAATTTTATTGTTCAGGTGCGGAGATTTTTATGAAACCTACTCAACAGATGCAGTTATAGCCTCTAAAATTTTGGGTATTACTCTTACCAGACGCTCAACAAAAAAGAGTTTGAATGAGCCTCATATGGCCGGTTTCCCATATCATGCGCTAGATATATACCTTCCCAAATTAATTCGTGCCGGAAAACGAGTGGCTATTTGTGAACAGCTTGAAGATCCTAAGAAAACCAAAAAACTAGTTAAGAGAGGAATAACAGAACTTGTTACTCCGGGTGTTACTATGAGTGATAATGTTCTGATTACTAAAGAAAACAATTTTCTATCGGCAGTTCACTCTGGTAAAGGAGCTTGTGGAGTGGCATTTGTTGATATTTCTACAGGTGAATTTTTTACGGCCGAGGGCTCTATAGAGTATATTGATAAGTTGATATTGAATTTTTCACCTAGAGAAGTTGTGATTGAACGGGGGAAAAAATCGTTTCATGAGAATAATTTTGGCGATAGATTTTTTTTTAGCGAGTTGGATGATTGGGTGTTTACCGAAGAGTTTGCAAGAGAAAAATTAAAATCTCATTTTAATGTAAGAAACATGAAGGGCTACGGTATAGATCATCTCAGAAATGGGAAGGTGGCTGCGGGAGCTGTATTACAATATTTGGCAGAGACTCTACATAATAATTTAAAACATATCTCCTCTATCTCTCGTATAGAAGAGGAGAGATTTATGCGCCTGGATAAGTTTACAATTAGAAATCTTGAGCTGATTGAGAGCATGAATGACGATGGAAAGTCGCTTTTAAATATTATTGATAAGACAGTGACTCCTATGGGGGGGAGATTGTTAAGAAGATGGCTCTTATTCCCTTTGAAGGAGGTAAAACCGATTCAGGATAGACAGGATATTGTAGAGTTTTTTTATAAGAATAAGGATGTAAGAGATATAATAATAGAGGGATTAAGACAGACCGGAGATTTGGAACGTATTATATCTAAGGCTTCGATAGGTAGAATTTCTCCAAGAGAGGTGGTTCAATTAAAAAACTCTTTACTCACTCTGGAGAGGGTAAAAAATGCTTGTCTTGAAGCAGATAACCCTTTATTGAACGAGACAGGAGCAGGAATGGACCTTTGTAAACCCCTTGTTGACAGAATATCTCACGAGATAGATGCTGATGCACCTATTGCTGTAAACCGAGGAGGAGTTATAGCCTCTGGCGTAAACACCGAACTAGATGAGCTGCGCAATATAGTCTATTCCGGAAAGGAATATCTGTTGAATATACAGCAGCGTGAGGTTGAGGCTACGGGTATTCCGAGTCTTAAGATAGCTTATAACAACGTTTTTGGATATTACATAGAGGTGCGAAATACTCATAAGGAGAAGGTGCCAAAAGAGTGGATAAGGAAACAGACGCTTGTAAATGCTGAGCGTTATATAACTCAAGAACTCAAAATTTATGAGGAGAAGATTTTGGGTGCAGAGGAGAAGATTTTGGCTCTTGAGTCGGAGTTGTTTAATAAACTGGTTGAATATATCTCTCTTTTTGTAACAGCAATTCAGAAAGATGCTAATCTTGCGGCTAGATTGGATTGTTTATCTGCCTTCTCTGTATTGGCCGAGGAGCGAAAGTATAATCGTCCTCAAATTGATGAAAGCGATGTTGTTGATATAAAGCAGGGAAGACATCCTGTAATTGAGACAGAGCTACCTTTGTCAGAGAGCTATATAGCTAACGATATATTTTTGGATAGCCGTAAACAACAAATTTTAATAATAACAGGTCCTAACATGTCGGGAAAATCGGCTTTATTAAGACAAACCGCTCTTATTGTACTGCTTGCGCAAATAGGATCTTATGTGCCGGCAGAGGGTGCACTGATAGGAGTTGTAGACAAAATATTCACTAGGGTTGGAGCGAGTGATAATATTTCGGTTGGTGAATCTACATTTATGGTAGAGATGATAGAGGCCGCAAGTATTATAAACAATTTGTCACCTAAAAGTTTGGTTCTGTTCGACGAGTTGGGTAGAGGAACTTCTACATACGACGGAATATCTATAGCATGGGCAATTGTAGAGTATATTCACGAACATATAGGAACAAGAGCTAAAACCCTCTTTGCTACTCATTACCACGAGTTGAACGAGATGGCCGGAAGTTTTAGTAGAATTAGAAACTTTAACGTGTCGGTAAAGGAGATAGATAACAGAGTACTTTTTTTACGAAAACTTGAACCTGGAGGGAGCAGGCATTCGTTCGGTATTCATGTTGCGGAAATGGCGGGTATACCTGCAAGTATTGTTAAAAGAGCTAATGAAATTCTTGCCGAGATGGAGCGGGTAGATACAGGTAGAGCTGTATCAAAACCCATAGAACAGATAACGACAAATAGAGAGGGGCTTCAGACGAATATTTTCCAGTTGGATGATCCTCTTCTCTGTCAGATTAGAGACGAGATTTTGTCTCTTGATATAAATAATCTTACTCCTGTTGAGGCTTTGAATAAGTTGAATGATATAAAAAAAATTATAAGGGGTAGGTGATTCTATTTCATGAAGTCTGTTTGTTGTCTATTTTCCCCTTTTTTATTCCTTTTATAACGAAATAGAGTCCGAGTATAATAAACGGTATGCTTAGTAATTGTCCCATATTTAGAGCTAAACTCTTTTCCCATGTTGATTGAACCTCCTTTAGAAACTCTACGAATAGTCTAAATGTGAAAATAGTGAATAGACAAAATCCAAAATAAAAGCCTGTTCCAATTCTATTTTTATGATTCTTATATATTAGTAATCCGATAATAAAAATGATTAAATATGCTATCGCTTCGTATAGTTGAGCCGGATGTCTAGGAAAGTTTTCTCCCAGCTGTTTAAACACAAAGCCGAACTCAGAATTGGTGGCTTTCCCCACAATTTCTGAGTTCATAAGATTTCCAAAACGAATAAAAAAGGCGGTGAGTGGAGTAGCAATACAAACTATGTCAAGAATAGAGAGTATTGATATTTTATATTTGCGGGAATAGAGCCATATTGCAATAAAAATGCCAATAGTGCCACCGTGACTTGCCAATCCTCGATATCCTGTTAATTTTACTCCCTGTTGTGTGAATTCAATAGGTAAAAGCATTTCGATAAAATTCTCAAAACTACTAAGATAATATTCCGGTTCATAGAATAGACAGTGTCCAAGTCTTGCTCCAATTATAATTCCAATAAAACAGTAGAGAAAAAGGGGCTCAAATTTCTCTTTGTCAATTTTGCAGTCGTTATATATTTTTTTAACAATAAAATAAGCACCGACCAGACCAAAACACCACATTAACGAGTAGTAACGTACAGAAAGACCAAGAAAACGAAAAAACTCCAGGTCCGGATTCCATATAATATAATTTAAATGAGTCATAATTTATTTTTTGTAGTTTCTTGTTATACATTAAATCTAAAATGCATAATATCGCCATCTTGAACAAGATAATCTCTACCCTCTACACTTAGTTTTCCTGCTTCTCTTACTGCAACTTCAGAACCAAGCTCTATGTAGTCTTCATATTTTATTACCTCAGCTCTAATAAATCCTTTTTCGAAGTCAGTATGGATAACACCAGCACATTGAGGAGCTTTCCACCCTTTCTGATATTGCCAAGCTTTAACTTCCATTGGTCCGGCTGTTATAAAAGTTTCTAGATTAAGAATACTGTACGCTGTTTTAATTAGTCGAGAGACACCTCGTTCTTTCAAGCCTAGATCTTCTAAAAACATCTGCCTCTCTTCGTATGTATCCAATTCCGCTATTTCAGCCTCTATTTTAGCTGAGATAATGAGCAATTCGGCTCCCTCTTCTTTAATAACTTCTTTTACTTTGTCAACATAGGCATTCCCATTAAGAGCCTCTTTGTCATCTACATTACAGACATATATTACAGGTTTTGAGGTGAGTAAAAATAGGTCTTCTGCAATTTTAATCTCCTCTTTCGAACTGAAATTTACCGAACGAGCACTTTTCCCCTGAAGTAAAGCCTTCTTTATAGTAGACAAAACATCTTCAATCTGTTTTGAATGCTTATCTCCTACTGTAGCCTGTTTGGTTATTTTTAGTAATCTTGTATCTACACTCTCCAAATCTTTTAATTGTAGTTCCAAGTCAATAATCTCTTTGTCGCGAATTGGATCTATTGAACCGTCAATGTGAGTTATATTTTCATCGTCAAAACATCTTAGAACATGAATTATTGCATCTGTTTCTCTAATATTAGAAAGAAATTTGTTGCCAAGCCCCTCTCCCTTACTTGCTCCTTTCACTAAGCCGGCTATATCAACTATCTTCACTGTAGTGGGAACTATCTTCTCTGGATGAACAATTTCGGCCAAATGAACAAGTCGCTCATCCGGTACAGTTATTGTGCCAATATTGGGTTCAATTGTGCAAAAGGGAAAATTAGCGGCTTGGGCTTTTGCATTTGATAGAGAGTTGAAAAGTGTTGATTTTCCGACATTTGGAAGGCCCACTATGCCGCATTGAAGTGCCATAATTGTCTATTTTTTTTAATTTTGTTGCTTTTTTAGTGTAACAATTATCTCTTCTGCAAAGGTAATAATTCTTTGCAACACTATTGCGTAAGCTGTAGGGATATGAAGATAGAGTAATTAATGTGCATCAAGCCAATTAGCACCCCACCCACATTCAACAACAAGGGGGACACTCAATTTACACGCTCCACTCATCTCTTCAAGAACAATTTTTTTCACAATATCCTCTTCGTCTTTGAAAACATTAAAAACAAGCTCATCATGCACCTGAAGAATCATTGTTGATTTAAGATTATTCTCATTGAAACGTCTGTATATCTCTATCATTGCCTTTTTTACTATATCAGCAGCACTCCCTTGGATAGGAGCGTTTATAGCGTTTCGCTCAGCATATCCGCGCACTATAGAGTTACGTGAATTGATATCCGGCAGATATCGTCTGCGATTTAGTATTGTCTCTACATAACCTTTTTCCTTAGCTTCCTCTATACTTTTATCCATATAGGATCTAATATCCGGATAAGTGCTAAAATAATTTTCTATAAGCTCTTTGGCTTCTGTACGACTAACGCTAAGTCTTTCTGCCAGACCGAAAACTGATATTCCGTAGATAATTCCAAAATTGGCGGTTTTTGCTCTGTTCCTCTCCTCTTTTGTAACTTCATTGATAGGTTTATGATATATTTTTGAGGCGGTAGCTGTGTGAATGTCCTCCCCTTTGACAAAGTCCTCTATCATATTGGTATCGTTACTTAAATGAGCCATTATTCTTAACTCTATTTGTGAATAGTCGGCGGAAAAAATTTTGCAATCCGGGTCGGGTATGAATGCCTTCCTTACCTCCTTGCCATCTTGATCTCTTATAGGAATATTTTGAAGATTGGGATTACTCGAGCTTAATCTACCTGTAGAGGTGACGGTTTGGTTATAAGAGGTGTGTATTTTCCCTGTTATAGGGTTAATTATAGCAGGCAAAGCATCTACATATGTATTTAATAGTTTTTTTAAACCTCTATGAAATAAAATTTTTTCAACAACCGGATTTTTCCCCTTAAGACTCTCTAATACGCTCTCTGAGGTAACATACATGCCAGTTTTGGTCTTTTTTGGTTTCTCTGATATTTTTAATCTGTCAAACAATGCCTCGCCAACTTGCTTTGGCGATGATAAATTAAATTCATATCCGGTTATTTTATATATATCACTCTCTATATCTTGAAGCCGCATGTAAAATTGTTTTGAAGCCTCTTCTAATGAATTTGAATCTATTCTGACTCCATTACTTTCCATATATGCCAGAACTCTAACCAATGGCATTTCTATATCGTAAAAAAGATTCTCTAACCCCTTAAGCGCAAGCTCTTTTTCAAAAATTGTTTTTAGCCTTAGAGTAATATCCGCATCCTCACAAGCATATTCATAAACTTGTTCAGGAGTCAGATCAGACATATTCTTTTGATTTTTTCCTCGTTCACCTATAAGTTCTTCTATACGTATTGTTTGATAATTCAGATAAATTTCAGCCAAAGAGTCCATCCCATGACGTTGTTCTGGTTGAAGTAGATAATGTGCTACCATGGTATCGAATAATAGACCCTTTACGTTAATCCCATAATTACTAAGAATAAGTAGATCATATTTTATGTTATGTCCAATTTTTAAAGAGTTGTTATTTTCAAATAGAATTTTGAATTCTTTTATGATTGAAGCTCTTTCTTGAGCGTTAGATGGAAAAGGCACATAATATGCCTCTTTTTCAGTAGCACTTAAGCTAAGCCCTACAATCTCTGCGGAAAGTGGATCAGTTCCAGTTGTCTCGGTGTCAAAAGAGAACAGATCCAGCTTTAAAAATTTACCTATTAAACTAGCTCTTTCCTCCTCATTATCAACAAGATAATAGTTGTGATCTGTTGTTTTTACCCTGTTTAGAATCTCTTTTTTTTCAACTCCTGTCTCTTGATGGGGAAAAAAGCCAAAGAGATCGCCATGAAAATCGTTAATTTTAAGGTTTTCGTTGTTAGATCTATTAGTTACATCTTTTTTTTCAAGAACTCTCTTGATTAGATTTTTAAACTCTAACTCTTCAAATAGAGCCATTATTTTGGATTCGTTGGGTTCCTCCTTTTTTAGAGAATCCATATCAAGTTTAATGGAAACGTCTTTAACAATAGTGGCAAGGAATTTGCTTAGCCTAATTTGTTCAGAGTTGGACTCAACTTTATTTTTAAGGCTACCTTTTAATTTTTCAGTATTATTTAATAAGTTCTCTACGTTTCCAAATTCGGAAATAAGTTTTTGGGCAGTCTTTGGACCAATCCCCGGACATCCCGGTATGTTATCGGAACTATCTCCAGTTAACGCTAACAGATCAATAATCTGTTTAGCATCAGAAATTCCGTAAAGTTCTTTTACCATAGAAGGAGTCATTACTAAAAATCCACTCTCTCCATATTTAGGTTTAAAAATCGATATATTATTGGTAACCAGTTGGTAGTAGTCTTTGTCGGATGTCATCATATAGGTTTTAATACCCATTTCATCGGCCTGTTTAGATAGAGTACCTATAACATCGTCAGCCTCAAATCCGGGTACCTCTATGATAGGAATATTGTAGGCCTCTAATATGCTCTTTATTATTGGAACTGACTCTTTAATAACCTCTGGAGTCTCTTCTCTTTGAGCTTTGTATTGTTTGTATACTTTATGCCTAAAAGTGGGCCCATGGGGATCAAAAACTACTCCTATATGTGTAGGAGCCTCCTTTCTAAGTACCTCTTCAAGTGTGTTTACAAACCCCATAATAGCCGAAGTATTAACTCCTTTAGAGTTGTATCTGGGAGATTTTATCATGGCATAATATGCTCTATATATCAAAGCGTAAGCATCAAGTAGAAAAAGTTTATACATATAACAATTTTTATTTGTAAAAGTACTAATTAATTCGGGAATCATTCATTTATTATTAATTTTGCACTTCATTATATTAAGCCCTCCAGTCCATTCTTATGAATAAGAAACCAGTTATATTTCCCTCTATTAACGTTGAACTTGAGGAGTTTCGTTCACGTTATTTTGCACTGTATAAAAGTTCTAATCCTTTACTACAGAGATTGTTATCTTATGTTTTAAAAGGAAATGGTAAGATGATGCGTCCGATACTTATTTTGTTAACAGCAAAATATTTTGGCCCTATACAAGAAAAAATTTACCATGTATCATCGGCACTCGAACTTCTTCATACTGGAAGTCTTGTTCACGACGATGTTGTTGACAACAGCTCAGAAAGACGTGGTAATCTTTCTGTAAATGAAGCTTTTAGCAATAAACAAGCGGTGTTATTAGGAGATTATATTGTGGCTATGTCACTAGAAGAGGCGTTAAAATCGGGAAATATTCAAATAGTTCAAATATTATCTATGTTAGCAATGAAGCTATCTGAGGGAGAGATTATACAACTTAATTCTAGGAAAGACAATGCTTTATCAGAGGAGCTCTATTTTGATATTATTAAAAAGAAAACCGCCTCTCTATTTTCCTCTTGTTCTAGATCTGCCGCATTAGTTTGTAATGCTACAGCCCAAGAGTTGGATGCTTTTGAGCAGTTTGGGTTTTTTTCTGGTATTTGCTTCCAGATAAAAGATGATATTTTTGATTATTTCAAATCTAAAGAGATAGGTAAACCATTTGGAAATGATCTTCGTGAGGGTAAATTTACGCTACCCGCAATCTATGCTCTAAATAAATCCGGACAAGATTGGGAATCAAGAATTGCGGCAGTTAAATCTTGTGTGGCTACAGATAATGAAATAGGTGAAATAATAGATTTTACTGTAGCACATGGAGGTGTATCTTATGCTGAGCAAAAGATGCGTGAATATCGGAACAAAGCAATAAATTCTCTTCCATTATCAATGGACAAAGGCCTTAGAGATTGTTTTGAGACCTATATAGATGTTATTATAGGCCGTAGCAAGTGATTTAGAAATAGAAGGTCTCTCTTCCTGTAATGGCCGCAAGTAATTGATTAGCAAGACGACTTGCTCCAATTCTAAAATAACGGTTATTTAGCCATTTCTCTTTCAAAACAGATTCTACTATAGTATAATATATCACAGCATCATTAACGGTATCTATTCCACCCGAGGGTTTAATACCTACCATTCTACCGCATGATTTGTAATAATCTTTTATAGCCAAGCACATTATATAGACCGATTCAGGAGTAGCTCCTTTTTTCTCTTTACCAGTTGATGTCTTAATAAAGTCAGCCCCTGAATACATAGCTAGAATAGAGGCCTTGTATATATCAGAATAACTTTCAAGAGAGCCGGTTTCAAGAATAACTTTTAAGGTTTTCTCCTTACAAACACTCTTAATTTCCTCTATTTCATCGCATAATCCCTCATAATCGCCATTAAGAAACATTCCCAAATTCATTACAATATCAATCTCTTCAGCTCCATCTCTTATAGCAAGTGATGTTTCAGCAATTTTGATTTCTAGAAAAGTTTGCGATGAGGGAAAATTTCCTGAAACACACGCTACTTTTATATTTTCACTCTCTAAAGATTCTTTTACTAAAGAGGTATATTTTGGGTAAACACAGATAGCTGCAACATTTTCTAAATCTTGAAATATGTTGTTGAAATCGTTAATTTTTTCAGTTAAAGCTAATATCTTTTCATCATTGTCAGTAATGTTCAGCGAGGTTAAATCAATTAAGTTTAAAATTTTCTTATAGATTTTCTGTTGGCTATTGGCAGAAAAACTATTTTGAATGTTTTTTAAATCCTTTTCAACGCTAATATTGTCAAAATTTGCATTGAAATTAGATAAAGCCTTGTTGTATTTGTCTAATCTGCTCTCTTCCATTTTATTCTTTATTTTTAGTATCAATAATTATTGTTACTGGACCATCGTTTATCAGCGATACTTTCATCTCTGCTCCAAACACCCCTTTTTTGGGATTTTTCCCTGTTTTCAACAATATTTCTGCACAAAATTTATCGTATAGTGGTTTAGCTATATCTGCTTTTGATGCCCTTATATATGATGGCCGGTTACCTTTTTTGGTTTGAGCCATAAGTGTAAATTGGCTTATTATCATAATATCTCCTTCTGTTTCGAGTAACGAAAGATTCATAACTCCTTTTTCATCGTTGAAAACTCTCAAATTGACTATTTTCTTAGCTAACCATTCAATATCTTCATCTGAGTCACTATCCTCAACACCAAGTAGCACAAGTAGACCATCTCCTATATTAGAAATAAATTTACCATCACTTTTGACACTAGCCTCTATAACTCTTTGTATTACCGCTCGCACTTTTTCTACTCTTTATTATGTTTGTTTTTAGCCCACTCCTTAATAATGGCTGCTCTGTTTTTCCCAACACACTCTTCAAGTTCTTTTTGGTTTGCCTCTATTATACGTTTTACACTTTTAAATTTTTTGAGCAATAATTCAATACTTTTCTCTCCAATTCCCTTTATATCAGACAGTTCTGATTTGATATGAGCCGCACTTCTCTTTTTTTTATGAAAAGTTATTGCTAATCTATGTACCTCTTCTTGAATTTGCTCAAAAAATCTAAAAAGTTCACTATCTGGCCTGATATCAACCTCTTTTTGTGGGAAACCATAGAGGACAGAAGCTGTTTTATGACGACTGTTTTTTTTCAAGCCTAATATGTTTAGTTTGATATTAAGCTCTTCGGATACTTTTTTGGCAATCTCCATCTGTCCTTTTCCGCCATCTACTATAACCAGATCAGGTAGTTTTGAACCCTCTTTGACAATCCTTCCATATCGTCTATATAGAACTTCGTACATTGACCCATAGTCATCTCCCCCTTTACCACTCTTTATTGTGTATAATCTATAATCTTTTTTAGATGGTTTTCCATTAATATAGACAACAACGGCTGCTACAGCATTGCTTCCAGATGTATGAGAATTGTCAATACTATCAATCCTTAAAGGAATAGAGGGGAGATTTACTAACTGTTGAATTTCCAGAATTAGTTTTGTTCTTTTCTGTGTAGAGTTCAATTTACTGTTTCTTTTTCTCCTGTCAATTTTATATTGTTTAACGTTTAGCAAGGAGAGATCAAGGAGTCTTTTTTTCTCCCCTCTCTGAGGAACCGTCCATATTATATTACTTAGTGATACATCTGGTTTAAATGGAACAATAATCTCTTTTGCATCACTACCATATTTTGCTCTAATCTCTAAAATTAGCGTTGGTAGAATATCGGGAAGTGGCTCTTCGAGACTATTTTTAAATTCAAATGTTACAGCCTGATTTATAGAGCCTTCAGATATATGTAAGTAGTTTATAAACAAGACATTACCATCTTCTTCTATTGTAAAAACATCTACATTATCAATCTTTTTATTTACAACTTGACTTCTCTCTTTAAAGCTGTTCAACGCTTCAAGCTTCTCTTTAACAGCTTGGGCTTTTTCAAATTCAAGCTTTGCTGAATGTTTTTTTATAACAGAGACCATAGATGAGCTAAGTTTTCCAATATTCCCTTGAAGAAGTTCACGGATTTCTTCTATTTGCTCATTATATTCTTTCACAGATTGCCTACCCACACATGGAGCCATGCAGTTGTTCAGATGGAATTCAAGACATTCTTTATATTTTCCTTTATTAATACTCTCTAATGTAAGATTATATCTACAACTTCTAACTTTATATATCTGTTTGAGCAGCCTGAGAAGATTATTCAATGTTTTCACATGGCTGTAGGGGCCAAAGTATTGAACGGAATTTTCCCATTTTTCTCGGGTTTTAACAACTCTGGGAAATATCTCGTTGGTTATTTTTAACGAGGGATAAGTTTTGTCATCTTTGAGTAGTATGTTGTATTTGGGTTTATATGTTTTAATCAAATTGTTTTCTAGAAACAGCGCGTCCTCTTCTGTTTGTAAAACAATATATTTTATATCTCTTATCTGTTTAACAAGAGTTTTAGTTTTACCTGAAATTTGCTCCTTCATAAAATATGAAGAGACTCTTCGCTTAAGATTTTTGGCTTTCCCCACATATAATATTTTACCTGACACATCGTAATATTGATAGCAGCCCGGTGTCTCAGGCATGTGTTTGACTATATCAAACAGGTACTCCATGTAGGAAGGCTCTTTTGGCATATATTTTGAATTTTCTCTTATTTAAAGAGATAGAATAGTATCCACCTCTGTTTTGGGTGGAAATAACTCTCTACCTTTCAGCTCGGTTAGCTCAATTAAAAAATTCAAATAAACCTTCTTGGGTGAAAATCTATTTACAAGACGATAAACGGCAAGCATTGTACCACCCGTTGCTAGAAGATCGTCGTGAACAAGGACTATATCTGACTCCACAATAGCGTCTTTGTGTATCTCGATTGTGTCTGTACCATACTCTTTATTGTAGCTCTCACTAATAGTTTCTGATGGAAGCTTTCCCGACTTTCTTGCAGGTACAAAACCGGCACCCAGTTTTACGGCAATAGCTCCTCCTAAAATGAAGCCTCTTGATTCTATTCCCACAACTTTTGTAATCCCTCTCTCTTTGTAAATATCACAAACAAGGTCAACAAGCTCTGCTAAATGCTCTTTGTTTACAAACCAAGATGTTATATCTTTAAATTGGACTCCCTTGATGGGGAAGTCGGGGATGTTTCTCAAACTGCTTTTAAGCCTCTCTTTACTCATATCATTTTTGTGTTTTGTTTCACGTGGAACAATTTACCTGTTTAGCAAAACAAGAAGTACATTTATATCGCTAGGAGAGACTCCGGGTATTCTACTAGCTTGCGCTAGAGTGTCCGGGTTGACTTTTTCCAACTTTTGCCTTGCCTCTGTTGATATAGATTGTAGGGCCTGATAGTTGAACATTCCCTTAATATTGATGTTTTCAAGACGCTTCATCTTTTCAGCAATAGCTCTCTCTCGGGCAATATATCCGCTGTATTTCATCATTAGTTCAGCCTCTTCTATAATCTCATCCTTTCTTTTTACCTCTATTTTGTTAAGCTCCTCCATGAGCGGTGCAATATGCTCGGCAATTTCGGTAAGAGAGATTTGTGGTCTATTAATTAGATCAATTAGTTTACACCCCTTGCGAAGAGCAGTAGTTCCAGTTTTTTCTAAAAATGAATTTATGAAAGCGGGCTTAATTGAGAAAGAGGAACAGAATGAAATTAAGTTATCTACTGATTCTCGTTTGCTTTTCATCATTCTGAATCTCTTTTCTGAGGCAAGACCCAGCTTATAAGCTTTTTCCGTTAATCTGAAATCTGCATCATCTTGCCGGAGAAGAATTCTGTATTCAGCTCTTGAGGTAAACATTCTGTAAGGTTCGTCAACCCCTTTTGTAATCAAATCGTCTATTAATACTCCTATATAAGCCTCATCTCTGTTAAGTGTGAATTCATCGCTATTTTGTAATTTAAGATGAGCATTTATTCCAGCCATAATTCCTTGGGCTCCTGCCTCTTCGTATCCTGTGGTGCCATTAACTTGGCCGGCAAGAAAAAAGTTGTTTATAATTTTTGATTCTAACGTTCTTTTTAGCTGAGTAGGATCGAAATAATCATACTCTATAGCATAACCAGGACGGTATACAGTAACATTTTTGAATGCCGGAATCTCTTTTAAAGCCATAATTTGAATATTCATGGGTAAAGAAGAAGAAAAACCATTAAGATACATTTCGTTTGTCTCTACTCCTTCAGGCTCTAAAAATAGCTGATGTTTTTCGCGATGGGGAAAGGTTACAATTTTTGTCTCTATACTGGGACAATTTCTTGGACCTATGCTTTGAATTTGTCCGTTGTAAAGGGGTGATTCTGATAATCCGGTTTCTAAAATACGGTGTACTTCGGAGTTTGTATAGCAGGTCCAACAGCACAGCTGTTTTAGTTTTCTGGGTTCGCCCATAAAAGAGAAGCGATGATGACCGTTTTCGCTCTCTTGCCTTTCAAGTTTATCAAAGTCTACGCTTTTACTATCTACTCTAACAGGAGTTCCGGTCTTCATTCTGCCCACTCTAATACCGTGATTAGCAATAGATTCCGTTAGTAAATACGAAGCGGGTTCAGATATTCTGCCCCCTGGGATTTTAACCTTGCCTATATGAATAAGACCATTCAAAAATGTGCCAGCTGTTAAAATAATAGCTTGACAATGGAATTGAGCACCCATAAGAGTCTTGACTCCGCAAGCCGATCCATTTTTTACAATGAGCTCTATAACAGTATCTTGCCAGATATCAAGATTTGAGATAGAATCAAGTACTTTTCTCCACTCCCAGATAAATTTTTCTCGATCACATTGGGCTCTTGGTCCCCATACAGCTGGACCTTTCGATCTGTTGAGCATTCTAAACTGAATAGCAGAGCAATCTGTTATTAATCCGGAATAGCCTCCTAACGCATCTATCTCTCTGACTATCTGCCCTTTAGCTATCCCTCCAATTGCCGGATTACAGCTCATTTGCCCTATCTTATTCATATCCATTGTAATAAGACAGGTTTTAGAACCCATATTGGCAGCCGCGGCGGCGGCCTCACATCCAGCATGGCCACCACCTATTACAATTATATCGTAGGTGAAGTTCATATTTTTCAAATACAAAAGTATTAAAAATCTGGACTATAATTTACTTGAACTGTTACTAATTGCTATTAGCCCTCTATTTATTCACATTTAAAAGGATTTTTATCTTTTATGCAAGCCATGCATAATTTTTGTTTTTATGCATAGTTATTAGTAGTTATTTAAATCAATTATAAGAAAAAATTGATGGTTTATGAATAGGAATCAAGCTAAATACGGATTTGTTTAGGACAAAAAAATAAATAGTTGTACGCAAGATTTAATTAGCTTAACTTTGCACTGCTGATTTTTTATATAAAGAATTCAAATCAAACATCAACAAATCATTATTTTATGTGGTTATTAAATTCTTCTGTAGGTAGAAAAGTGCTGATGAGCGTAACGGGAGCGGCACTTTTACTTTTTCTACTGTTTCACGGCAGTATGAATGTCGTAGCTCTTTTTTCAAGTGAGGCCTATAATGCGATTTGCGCTTTCTTAGGAGCTAATTGGTACGCTCTGTTGGCCAGTGTGGGTTTAGCCGTTTTGGTATTAATCCATTTTATTTTAGCATTTGTGCTAACATATCGTAATCTTAAGGCTGTTGGAGGGCTTAGACGTTACTCCATGAAAACAAGGCCTAAAGGGGTGGAGTGGGCTTCGCAGAACATGTTTGTTCTAGGTATTATTGTAATACTTGGGCTTGTTCTTCATCTAACTAATTTTTGGGCAAAAATGCAATTACAGGAAATAATAGGGAGTCATGGAGTGATTATGAATGGAGAATTAATTGAGCCCACAAATGGAGCGGCAATTATTGCTCTTACGTTCAGTAATACATGGATTGTAATTCTATACCTTATATGGTTTGCGGCTATTTGGTTTCATCTTTCACATGGCTTTTGGAGTGCTTTGCATACTTTAGGGTGGAATAATCAGATTTGGTTTAATCGTTGGCAGGTGATTGGAAAAATTTTTGTCACTTTGGTAATTCTTATGTTTGTGGCGGTAGTCTTGATATTTTGGCTTAAATCGGTGGGTGTTATCTGTCTGCCTTAAAATTGTTGAATAATAAAAACATTATATATGTCTAAAGATATTAATTCAAAAATCCCGGTGGGTGTTCTGTCAGAGAAATGGACAAATTATAAAGCCCATCAAAAGCTTGTAAATCCGGCTAACAAGAGAAAACTTGATATAGTTATTGTGGGAAGTGGTCTTGCTGGAGCTTCGGCGGCAGCAGCGTTGGGTGAGCTGGGTTTTAATGTCAAGTGTTTTTGCATACAAGACTCGCCTCGTAGAGCTCACTCTATTGCAGCTCAGGGTGGAATAAATGCGGCAAAGAATTATCAGAACGATGGAGATTCAGTTTATCGTCTGTTTTATGATACTATCAAGGGTGGAGATTATCGTTCACGAGAGGCTAATGTTTATCGCTTAGCTGAAGTGTCAAACAGCATAATTGACCAATGTGTTGCTCAAGGAGTTCCTTTTGCACGTGAATATGGTGGACTGTTGGATAATCGCTCTTTTGGAGGAGCACAGGTTTCTAGAACTTTTTATGCTCGCGGTCAGACTGGTCAGCAACTCTTGTTGGGAGCATATTCTGCATTAAGCCGTCAGGTTGCTCTTGGTACTGTCGAGTTGTTTACACGTTGTGAAATGTTAGACGTTGTATTGATAAAAGAGGAAGATGGAGAGGAAAGGGCTCGGGGCATAATATATAGAGATCTTGTATCCGGAGAGATTAAACGCTGTTCTGCCCATGCTGTGGTTATTGGAACAGGGGGATATGGTAACGCCTATTATCTTTCAACTAATGCTATTGCGAGTAATGGCTCCGCTGCTATACAGTGTTACCGTAAGGGGGCTTGGTTCTCGAATCCGGCTTTTGCCCAGATTCATCCCACTTGTATACCTGTGCATGGAGACAAACAGTCAAAATTGACCTTAATGTCGGAGTCTTTGCGTAATGATGGAAGAATATGGGTTCCAAAGAGACTTGAGGATGCTGAGAAACTACGTCAGGGATTAATTAAGCCAAATGATATTCCCGATGAGGATAGGGATTTTTACTTAGAACGAAGATATCCTGCATTTGGAAATTTGGTACCTAGAGATGTGGCTTCGCGTGCCGCTAAAGAGCGCTGTGACGCTGGTTTCGGTGTGAATAACACAGGTCTTGCAGTCTTTTTAGATTTTAAATATGCTATAGATAGACTTGGGAAGAAAACAGTCTCTGAAAGATATGGAAACTTGTTCGATATGTACGAAGAGATAACTGATGTTGATCCTTATAAAAATCCGATGATGATTTTCCCGGCTATTCACTATACCATGGGTGGAATATGGGTTGACTACGAATTACAAACATCAATACCCGGTTTGTTCGCTATAGGAGAGTGTAATTTCTCTGATCATGGTGCGAATCGTCTTGGAGCGTCGGCATTGATGCAAGGTCTTGCCGATGGTTATTTTGTACTACCTTATACTATTCAGAATTATTTGGCAGATCAGATTCAAATTCCAAAATTTAGCATAGATATGCCTGAATTTGCTCAGGCGGAAAAAGAGATCAAAGAGAAAATAGCTAAGATAATGGGAATTAGGGGTAAACGTTCGGTTGATTCGATTCACAAAGAATTAGGTCATATTATGTGGGACTATGTTGGGATGGGAAGAACAGAGGAGTCCTTGAAAACAGCCTTAAAGAAACTTGAAGATATAGAGAAGATTTTTTGGAGTGATTTATTGGTACCAGGCGAGGCTAATTCTCTTAATGTTGAGCTTGAGAAGGCGTTACGTTTATTAGATTTTATAGAAGTAGGTAAGCTTATGGCTTATGATGCATTGAATCGTGAAGAGTCTTGCGGAGGTCATTTTAGAGAAGAATATCAGACTTCTGAGGGTGAAGCTTTGAGAAACGATGATGAATTCTCTTATGTCTCTTGCTGGATATATAAGGGTGAAGATAAAAAACCTGAACTACTGAAAGAGTATTTGAACTATGAGTATACTAAGGTACAGACACGTAACTATAAAAATTAATAGAAAACGTTATGGATAAAAATATTAGTTTTACATTGAAAGTATGGCGTCAAAGAGGTCCAAAAGAGAGGGGAGGTTTTAAGACTTATAAGTTGAAGGATATTTCTACGGATACCTCTTTTCTTGAGATGCTTGATATTCTAAACGAACAACTTATAGAGAAGGGAGAAGAACCGGTGGTTTTTGATCATGATTGTCGCGAGGGAATTTGCGGCATGTGTTCGCTCTATGTTAATGGGCAACCTCATGGACCAGCTTCGGCTGCGACTACTTGCCAGCTTTATATGCGTCGTTTTAAAGAGGGAGAGACAATTACCGTTGAGCCTTGGCGTGCTGCCGGATTCCCTGTTATAAGAGACTTAATGGTTGATCGTAGAGCATTTGACAAGATAATTCAAGCAGGAGGGTACACTTCTGTAAATACGGGAGGAGCTCAAGACGCTAATACTATATTGATCTCGAAAGATAAAGCTGAATTGGCTATGGATGCTGCCTCTTGTATAGGCTGTGGAGCATGTGTGGCAGCCTGTAAGAATGGTTCAGCTATGCTTTTTGTATCGGCTAAAGTGAGCCAGTTGGCACTTTTAGAACAGGGTAAGATAGAATCTTATAAAAGGGCTAAATCTATGATTAGCAAGATGGATGAATTGGGATTTGGCAACTGTACCAATACAAGAGCTTGTGAGGTAGAGTGTCCAAAGTCTGTTTCAATTAGTCATATAGCTCGTTTGAACAGAGAGTTTATAAAGGCTAAGCTTAAGGATTAATTAATCGTATATATCATTAATACTAACGGTATCAAAAGAGATAGCTCTTTTGATACCGTTAGTTAGCTTTATCTCAGAGAAACTTTTTATATTATAGCTTTGTAAAGACCTCCTGAAAGAGATTTAATAACTCCTTTAATCTCCATTTCTATAAGAAGTGAGGATATTTTTCCTATAGAGAGATCAAATTCAGAGAGTAGAGTGTCTATATGGGATCCTTGTGGATAGAGTTTCATATAATTAAGGATTTTATTCTCTTCGTTTGAAAGGTCAAAAATTAGAGATCCCTGTTTTTCATGTCCGATTTTGGTTATACTATTGACTTCCCAATTCATAATGTTTATAAAATCTTGGGCTGAGGTAATTAGCGAGGCTTTGTTATCTCTTATCAAATAGTTACAACCCATTGAGCTTAAACTGAAGATATTTCCAGGAAAAGCAAAACAGTCTCTGTTATATCCTTCTGCCAGTTCAGCTGTGATTAAAGAGCCTCCACGTTCGGCAGACTCTACAACTACTACAGCATCAGATATTCCGGCAACAATTCTGTTACGTCTTACAAAATTCATTTTAAACGGTATAGTTTCGCTCATAAACTCGGTAAGTAAACCTCCATTTAAGACCATATCTTTGGCTATTCTACGATTAGCACTTGGATAGATTCTGTCTAATCCGTGAGCAAGAACACCTACAGTATCTAAATTGTGGTTGATTGACGCTTTGTGAGCCTCTACGTCGATTCCAAAAGCCAAACCACTTACAATTATAGCATCAGGACAAAGAGAGCTTAAATCGCGAATAAACATATTACAGATCTCTTTACCGTAATCTGTAGCTTTTCTTGAACCAACAACACTTACAATCTTTTTGGCATTTAAATTTGCATTACCAAGATAATAGAGAACCAATGGAGCATCATCGCACTCTCTAAGTCGATTGGGGTAATCGGTGTCGTTTATGGTAAGACATTTAATGTCATTTTTATATATAAACTCTACCTCTTTCTCAGCTAACAAAAGAGATCCGGGATCGTCCAACGCCTCTGTTAGGCGTGGACTAATCCCGGAAATCAATTCAGAAAGTCTGTTGTGATATTTAAAAAGATCTATAACACTCTCAACCTGATTAAAAAGATATTTGGTTTCGGCTAAACTTAAACCTTTTATTTTTGTCAAGGTTATAAGCGCAGTAAGCTCGTCTTTTGGAGATATCACATTTGTATATTGTCAAAGACTCACAACTTCACTTTGATATTTTGCAAACTCAATATCTTCAAGAGCTTTAGCTCTCAACGATGAATCGGCAGCTACAGCTTTTTTCAGGTTTTGAGCAACAGCGGCTGAATCGTTTGTACGAGCAGCTACAATAGCATTCAGATAATAAGTGTATCCACTAGGAGTTGCAATTGAAGAGAGAGTTTTGGTAGCTCCGGTATAATCTTTTGTCATTATAAGAGCTAAGGCCTCACTGTCTGTATTTGAACCTCTTAACGAGCTAAGAGCGCGATCATATTGTCCTTGAGCTATGTAAAGATTGCCTAGAGCCTCTTTATTAGCGCTGCTATCGCCTCCTTTAGATAAATATGTCTCTGCTTCGGCAGGTTTACCCTGAGCAAGAGCCAAAAGACCTAAATTGGTGTTAACCTCGGGAGCTGAAGAGTTAATTCTAAATGCTTTATTATAGTTTGTACCTGCTAAGGCAAAATCTCCCTCCTTAAATGCCAGTTCGCCCAGATTATTGAAAGCGCGATAATCATTGGGGAAAATGTTGGAAATATTTGTATAGATTGCCCTCTTTTCAGCATCATTGTTAGCTAGAGTGGCACAATAAAGAAGCTCTTCCAGGCTCAGTGTATTTGGATCACTTTTATAAGCCTCCTTAATTTCGTCGTCTGAACGGCCAATTATCTGATAGTTTAGAGTCAGGCGGGCACGGCGAAGCTGGGGCAGAATATCTTCAGCCAATTCTTTGTATACGGAAGAAAGATTTTTAATTTCGGCTTCGCGACGCTCAGGATCTGTATACATGGAGAGAATTCGTAGAATCAGATCTTTATCCTGAAGATCAGATTTCTCTACAAGAGTTTTAAATCCGTCCCAATCTTCTGCAGTGTATTTAGTATCAAGTGCAGCATCAAGTTTACTAGCTTTCATCTCTTTTTGGATATAGGATTTAGCATTTTTCTCGCGTTGACTTGCAAGCCTTTCGTTAAGATCTATAGCACCGTCAGGCGAAGCATAAGCTGAAACTTTTACATTCTCAACTCCAAAATTTTTTGTATCGCCTGCAACACTCTTCATCGACTCTTTCAAGGTGTTTATTGCATCTGATTTGAGTTCACTAGAGCGAATGTTTGCCTGCTGTATAACAAACATAATATTAGCCTCGGTAGCCTGTTTTATAACACGTTGAAATGCATCCTCAGAGGGAGCAGTAAATGCTTTGGCGGCAGTATTGGAGTAAAGCTGTGATGTGGATATAACACCGTCGGCAATTTTTACTGGCGACACAGATACCTCTTTCCCTTTTACTGTTGCATCAAAGAAAAGATAGAGTTCAGACTTTGCCATTTCGGGCTGATAGTCGAAAGAAGCATTCAATTTGTAAGTACCTCCAGCATCCTTAGCAACTACCTGATTATTACCCTCTATAGATTCACCCTGTAGAGTGATAGATTCTCCTTTAACAGATCCACCTTCCCATTGAAGAACGGGTGTAACAGTCAAAACTGCTTTTTTATGAAAATACTTTGCAGGAAATGTTCCGTTTATAGTTGCTGGAACTTTTCCGTTCACGGCCTCCAGTATCTGGGGAGTAACATTTATAGAATCTGGAGAGATTTCACCAAGACTGGACTTACATGAAGCCAGTAATAGAATTCCTGCGCTAAAAAGCGCAAAACGCATTGTTTTTGACATACTTTACTGTATTAAAAATAAATAATTAGGTTCAAATAAGTTACAAACAGAGACAAAAATAGGAAAAAGAATTGATAAAAATAGTTCTTTATTTGACTTTATTTGAAATGATATACCAAATAAAGCATATAGTTACATTATGTTACGTGGATGATGAGTAAGAATTTCTTCCATAAGTCTTTTCCCACTAATATGAGTATATATTTCTGTTGTAGATATTTTTTCATGACCAAGCATACACTGAATAGCTCTTATATTTGCCCCTCCTTCAAGTAAATGGGTTGCAAATGAGTGACGGAAAGTGTGCGGGCTAATCTCTTTTTTTATGCCGGCTGATTGGCTTAATGATTTAATAATATGAAAAATGGTGATTCTTGATAATTGTGTTCCTCTTCGGCGACTAAGGAAGAGGAAGTCCTCATTTCCGGGTTTAATATTGAAAGTTTGTCGGTCATTTATGTAAAGCTTGATTTCGCTTATTGCTTTTTTTGAAATTGGTACTAAGCGCTGTTTGTTTCCCTTGCCTTCAACTTTTACAAAACCCTCTTCAAAATAGAGATTAGAGAGTTTTAAATCGCATAGTTCAGAGACTCTCAATCCGCAACTGTAGAGTGTCTCAACGATAGCTCTGTCTCTATGTCCTTCCTGAGTGGAGAGGTCTACTGTATTTATAATCTGATCTATCTCGTATATTGAGAGAATATACGGTAGCTTTCGTCCTGTTTTTGGAGATTCTAACAGAGTACCGGGATTCTCTTTGAGATATCCGTCAAGTGTAAGAAAATTTAAGTAGGATTTAACTCCGGAAATAATTCTGCACTGTGATTTAGGTGAGATTCCCATATCACTAAGTTCGGCAACAAATGAGTGCAGATGATTAAGAGTAATATCACAGATATCAATGTTTTCAACTTCAAGAAAAGACAATATTTTTTTTGCATCTTCTATATAGGCAATTAGAGTGTTACGGGATAACGATTTTTCTAACAGTAAAAATCGTTTATACCGTTGAATGGTGTTAAATGGTTTTTTTTTAGCTTTATCTATTCTCTCCATGTTTTAAAGCCCGGGATTAATTGTCATATAATTAAGAATAACTCGTTATCTTTGCGCATGGTAAAATTACCATCTCAAAGGTAGTGTTTTTTATTTAAGATAATTAATTGTTTTTTTGTGGGTCAGAGACTGTTTAATGCAATAGGTTATACTGGAGAGGATGTTCTTGAAAGGTATATTATTAATCATATTGATGATGAGGGCGAATTTTTAAGCTCGTTATATCGTAATACCAATTTGAAGTTGATTAATCCTAGAATGGCGTCTGGTCAAATTCAGGGGCGTTTCTTGAAAATGTTGACAAAAATGATACAGCCAAAAATGGTTTTAGAGATAGGAACTTTTACAGCTTATTCAACAATCTGTATAGCTGAGGGACTCCCTAAAGGAGGCTTAATCCATACTGTAGAGATAAATGATGAACTAGAGCCATTTATAAAAAAATGGATTAATAGATCAGGATACAGAGATAGAATAGAGTTACATATAGGAGATGCTTTAAAATTAGTTCCTAATTTGGGCGAAACTTTTGATATGGTTTTTATTGATGGAGATAAAAGAGAGTATCCCAAGTATTACTCAAAGTTCTTTGAATATGTGAAAAGTGGTGGTTATATCGTTGCCGATAATACTCTATGGAATGGAAATGTTATAGATCCGGAGCGTTATCTTGACAGACATACAGTATCGATTATGCGCTTTAACGATTTAGTTGCCGCAGATAAACGGGTAGAGGTGGTTATAATTCCGTTAAGAGACGGTATTTCTATAATAAGAAAAAAATAATAGAAAAATGGAAACAACAAGGCAGCAAAAAATTTCGCGTTTGATTCAGAAAGAACTAGGAGAGATATTTTTGCTTCAGACAAAACAGACCAGAGGCTTACTTATATCCGTAAGCTCGGTACGGGTAAGCGGAGATTTGGGTGTGGCAAATATTTATCTTAGCATTTTTCCTTCGGAAAAGGCTGTGGAAACTTTAGAAAATATCAACGCAAATAACAAATCAATTCGTTTTGATTTAGGGCAGAGGGTTAGGCATCAGTTAAGAGTGATACCCGAATTGCGTTTTTTTATTGATGACTCTTTAGACTATATGGAACGTATTGATCAACTTTTGAGTAGATAAAACTTAGTGAAAACACCTCTTTTTATAGCGAAGCGGTATATATTAGCCCGAAAGAGTCATAATGTTATAAATATTATTTCCGGGATATCAGTATGCGGCGTGGCTCTTGCGTCGTTTGCTCTAATTAGTACTCTATCTGTCTTTAATGGCTTTAATGATTTGGTGAAAACCTTGTTTACCAATTTCGACCCCCAGCTAAAGATTGTATCACACCGGGGAAACGCATTTTCATCTGATATTCCCGAATTAAGAGAGGTGAAAGCTCTATCTTTTGTGGATGTTTTTTCAATGACTATAGAAGAACAGGCTCTTATAGAGTATAAAAATACTCAAGAGATAGTAACGCTTAAAGGTGTTGACGATGAATTTTATTATTTGAGTGGTATAGAAAATATCCTTATTGGGCAGGGCATATATATGCTTTCTGACGATGTGGCCGATTACGGAATATTGGGTCTACAACTTGCAAGGAAATTGAATAGTGGAATAGAGCCGGTCTCTCCGTTTAATGTGTATGCACCTTTAAGAGGCGTAACCGTGAATATGGCAAATCCTACAGCTAGTTTTAATAGTAAGGAGTTTTTTTCACCAGGTGTGGTTTTTCAGGTAAACCAACCTCCATACGACGAAAATTACGTACTGGTATCTATAAATTTAAATAAGAGATTATTCGGATATGAATCGGAAATTACCGCTGTAGAGCTGAGATTGATAGAAGGAGTTAATTTGAAAAAGGCAAAATCAGAGATTAGCAAAATTATGGGTCCGAATTTTAGGATTCTTGACCGTTATGAACAACATGCAGATATTTTTAAAGTATTTAAATTGGAAAAATTTATATCGTTTATCTTTCTTACACTAATACTTTTGATAGCCAGTTTTAATATTATTGGATCTTTGATAATGTTAATGGTGGAAAAAAGAAAAGATGTGAATATACTTAATGGAATTGGTGCTTCAAAAGAGTTGGTGAGTAATATTTTTATTTATCAAGGATTTTTGATCTCTTTGTTGGGAGCTTTGTCAGGAGTAGTAATGGGGGTAATTGTTGTATTACTTCAGCAAAAATTTGGATTTATTCCTCTTGGCTCATCCGGGGGGTTTGTGGTAGACTCCTATCCGGTTAGTTTGCGGTTTTTTGATGTACTTGCAGTACTTGGCACAGTAATGGTTATGAGCCTAATCACAATATGGCCAATACGCTCTATGGCCGGAAAGTTTTTCAGAATTGCTAAAAAAAATGAAAATTAAAGAGAAATAGTCTCTGCTTCTATCTTGTGTTTGAGAAAAATCGAGGCGGATGGAAGAAAAATATCGACAGATTCTGTTGTTAAATAACGAGTTTCACCATTTTTTGAGCACATCTCTTCCATGCAGGGATGTCTTTTTAGATAATTTTGTAGAGAGCTGGCTACGTACTCTCCCTGTGCTATTATTTTAACTGAGTCAGGAACATATTTTCTGATTTTTTCTATCAGTATAGGATAATGTGTGCAACCAAGAATAATTGTGTCAATAAACGGATCTTTTTTCATAAGGTTGTCTACATGCCTTTTAATAAAAAAGTCTGCTCCATCTGATTGGTATTCGTTATTTTCTACTAATGGAACCCATATTGGACAAGCCTCTCCACTAACTTTTATATCAGGAAAAATTTTTGAAATTTCCATAGGATAAGACATAGATTTTACTGTACCGGGAGTAGCCAATAAACCTATATGACGTGTTGAAGTGAGATTTCCAACACTTTCGGCGGTAGGAGTTATAATTCCTAAAACTCTTTTTTGAGCCCCGAAGGATGGAATGTCTCTTTGTTGAATATTTCTGAGTGCTTTTGCCGAAGCGGTGTTACAAGCTAAAATAATTAGGTGACACCCCATATTAAAAAGCTTTGTGACACACTCTAAAGTGAAATCGTACACAACCTGAAATGACCTTGTTCCATATGGAGTTCTAGCATTGTCTCCAAGATATAAGAAATCATATTCGGGCATCAACTCTTGAATATGAGTTAGAATAGTCAAACCGCCATATCCAGAATCAAAAATTCCGATTGGCCCTGCTGCTACCTGAGGGGAAAAACTCTCTTTTGTCTCCATCACAATTAAATGAAAAAGAATATTAGCAGCTTGTTTTAGAGAGAACTCTAATCTTCTGAAAGTTCGTTTAAATGAATTCTTCCAGGTATGATTTCAAAAGCTGTTGTATCCCTATCTATTACATCAATACCTATTTGTCTATATACTTCGATCGAAATATCTACTCCCCTCTCTTGATTGATATGAAGAAAACTACGGCTGTTAGTATTCACAACATAATCTAGATCTAGAGAATCGCTAACCCTCTTTATAGAATTTAGCAATTTTAAATTTAAGGGGTCTAGTAGGTTTTTTCTTTCATTTTCTAACTCTATTTGGGCTCTCTTCTTAAACTCTATGCCACTTTCCATTAGTTGCTGAAGCTCTTTTTGTCGTTTTAAGAGTATTGTTTTTGTTAAATATTCCTGATTATGAAGAAAATCCACATATTGTCGATTAAATTCACGTTCAGATCTTTCAACCTCATTTTTTAAATTTGATTGAATTCTTTGCAGTTGTAACTGAGCTTCCATATATTCTGGCATCATTTCCATAGTTCGGTTAAAATTGATATAACCGAACTTATTTTGTGTTTTGACAGACAATATAGCCACAACACATAACAAAAATGTGACCACACAAGTTTTTCTCATTTATTACAATTTAAGTTGAGGATATATAGAGTTGTTTAGACTCTATTCTCTTTAATATAACTTTCGTGAAAAAATTATTTAATACCGAGCTTGGCTTTTACCAATTCTGTAACATCAGTGCTAAGAGTTTGGCTTACATAAGGCACCATATCACCGGCAGAATCGAAGATATATATAAATCCACCCTCATCACCTACTTGTCTGATAGCTTTGAGTATTTTAGTTGTGATTTCGCCCATTTTTTCTTGAGAGGCCATCTGAAGAGTTTGTTGGCTGTCTTGATAATATAGGTTCATCTTATTGTAAAGCTCTTCTAATTCCTGATCTCTTCTTTGTCTTATATTTTCGGGAAGAGTACTTGATTGTTCAGCAAATTCCTCGCTTTTTCTTGTAAATTCATCGCGCATATACTGCAATTCATCCTCGAACTGTTTTTGTAAAGTCTGTAAGTCGGCCTGAGCTTGTGTATATTCAGGCATAAGCTGAATAACAATTCCGGAATCTAAATGACCGAATTTTTGAGAAAACAGGCTAAGCGGCGCTATCATAAGCGCTAAGAACATTAATTTTTTCATATTTACTCGTAGCTTTAAAATGATTATTTTTAGTTTACAAAAGTAGTTTATTAATCTGAATATCCCAGTTTTACCAGAACTTCATAGCTTATGTCAATTGTAGGCGAAGCGTAGATAACACTAGTTGCAGAGGCTCTGTCGGCCACCAGAGAGTAACCGCCTGATTCGCTAATGGCTTTGACAGCTTCGTATATTTCGTCTTGTATAGGAGCCATAAGGCTTTCGCGCTTTTTAAATAACTCTCCTTCGGGACCAAAATATAATCGCTTCAACTCAATGGCTTCTTTCTCTTTAGCCACTATCTCCTCCTCTTTTTTTGTTTTTTGCTCCTCAGATAGAAAAATTGCTTCATTCTGATAGTTTTTATATAGAGTATGTGCCTCTGAGGAGAGAGCCTCTATCTCTGCCTGCCATTTTATCGACAATTGATTGAGTTGTTCGTTAGCACGCTCGTATGCTGGAATTTTATTTAAAATGTACTCCATGTCTATCAGAGCGAATTTTTGCGCTTGTGTGGAGATGCCAAACAGGCAAGTCAAAAAAAGAAATGATATAACCTTTTTCATAGTTAAACTGTTTTGGTTTATATTAAATAGACATTTAAAACTCTTGTCCTAAGATAAAGTGAATTTGGCTTCCACCATAATTTTTTGAGCCAAAAACCGGATCAAATCCATAGCCCCAGTCAAGTCCCATCAACCCAACCATAGGTAGAAATATCCTTACGCCAACACCTGCGGAACGCTTCATATCGAATGGGTTTATTTTTTTCATGTCGGTCCAAGCGTTTCCGCACTCCATAAAAGCCAGAGCAAAAATAGTAGTAGAACTTTCTAGCATTAGAGGAAAACGAAGTTCCGCACTTAGACGTGAATAGGCATATCCTTCTGACATGTATGGAGTTAAACAACCCGAATCATATCCTCTCAGGCCAATTATATCGGTTCCGTAGCTATATGAAGCTCCACTCATACCGTCACCACCCATATAGAAGGTCTCAAAAGGGGATTTTTTATACTTGTTAAAATGTCCAAGAATTCCGAAATCGGCTCTGGTCATAAGCACAAGACACTTTTGTCCACTAGTAAGCGCAGTATAGGTTTTACTTTTGAATTTCCACTTATGATATTCTATCCACTTATATTTTTTCTGCATATCGTTCATATAGCCTTCAGCCTTAATACTTGTGGCAAGATTTTTGTAATCGACCCCATCCCACAAAGAGTAAGGGGGAGTGGCGTAAACTGATAATGAGAAATCGGAACCAAATCTGGGAAAGATAGGATTATCGGTGTTATTACGTCCTATTGTAAGTCCTAGGTTTATATTGTTGCTGCTTCCGTTGGTAATAAGAAAATATGACCAATTCTTCATATTATAGCGGGTATATGATAACTCTCCGTATAGAGTAAAATAATCGTCCGGCCAATGTAGTCGTTTACCCCAACCAACAGAGACTCCTATTAGTTTTATATACTTATCGGGATCATAGTATGATTCGTACGTGTTGTAGTTACCATAATTGTTGTAATTTCCGTAACCATACATGTAGTTGTAGTAGTTGTTAAAGTAATCAGAGTTGTAGTAGTTACTACTAACATCAGACTGTTTTGAATAAAAAAAGTTTACAGAAAGAGAGTTAGGGCGTTTGCCGCCAAGCCAAGGTTCAAGAAAAGATAAACTGTAAGAATGGTAATATTTCCCATTAGTCTGGCCGCTTATTGAGAAAGTTTGACCATCCCCCTGAGGAATAAAGCCTCTAAAGTTGTCGCTCTTTTGTATAATATTACGAGTAGAAAAATTGGTGAATTTCAGTGCTAATCTGCCAATGAGTCCAGTTTGTCCCCAACCCATGGAGAGTTCAATCTGATCGTTACTTTTTGATTCAAGTTGCCAGTCTATATCGACTGTTCCGTTTATAGCGTCCGGTTTTATATCGGGAGTAATATTCTCGGGATTGAAATGTCCCATCTGGGCAATTTGTCTGTAAGATCTTTCTATAGCCTCTTTAGAAAAAAGATCGCCCGGGCGAGTGTAAAGTTCACGACGAATAACATTTTCGTATACACGATCATTCCCATATATATTTATACGGTTAAATGAGGCTTGAGGTCCCTCTACAATACGCATCTCTAAATCAATAGAATCTTTGGTTACATTCACTTCGACAGGTTTAAGATCATAAAACACATATCCGCTGTTGTAGTACATATTACCTATTGCGTCATCGTCATTAGCCAATCTATCCATAAGTTTTTTCTGATTATAGGTCTCGCCTCTACGCATTTTTAACACCTCGGCCAAAGTTTCGCTATTATAAATAGTGTTACCTACCCAGTCAATATTGCGAATGTAATATTTTTCGCCCTCTTCAATGGTAAGATAAACGTTAACTGTTTTATCATCATTCGGAATAACGCTGTCAGAGACTACATAGGCATCACGGAAACCCAATTCATTGTACTTATTGATCACATTCTCTTTGTCGGTTGTAAATTCATTATCTATAAATTTTTTTGTGCGAAAAAAATCTGGTAAATATCCCTTCTCATTTGTTTTCTTCATCACTCTCTTAAGAACCTTGTCAGAGAGGGCTGTATTGCCATTGATAAATATTTTATTTATTTTAATTTTCTCTTTTTTATCAATGGTGACATCTATGAAGATGAGCTCTTTATCGTTTGGATCGTCTCTTTGCATCAATTTTATATCGGCATTTTTAAATCCTTTTTCGTCATAATATCTGCGAATCATAATCTCAGCTCTATCAAGCATATTGGGCGTTATTCGACTCCCTTTTATAATTCCGATTTTATCGTTTAAATCGTCAGATTCTCCCTTTTTAATTCCGTGAAATATAACATCGGATACTTTAGGACGTAATTCAAGATAGATATTAAGATATATTTTTTCACCAACGATTTTTTCTGCTGTTATGCTAACATTAGAGAAAAGCCCATTATTCCAGAATCGTTTAACTGCTTGAGTAATCTCTTCGCCGGGAATAGAGACTCTTTGTCCTATTGAAAGGCCGGAAAGATTAATAAGAACAGAATGTTCCATATTATCAATACCGGATATGGTTATATCTGCTATTTCGAGCTTTTTTGGAGCGGCAGTCGAATAGATGATAGTAGGATTCAACTCTACAGACTCCTCTGAAAAAGAGTATCCTGTAGTGGAGTCCTGAGCCGACATGTTTGGTGACAACAGGGATAATACGAATAGACACATAGTGCCAAGTAAAGTAAATTTAATTCTACTCTTCATTACAAGTTTTGTTTTTTTTAGCGGCAACTTGGGCGCTAGTAAGACCGAACCGACGTTCTCTTTGCTGATAAAAATGAATAGCCTCGCATAGTTTTTCTTTGTCGAAATCTGGCCACAAGGTATTACAGAAAAAGAGTTCAGAATATGCCAACTGCCAAAGTAGAAAATTACTAAGCCTTATTTCTCCACCGGTTCGGATAAGAAGATCCGGATCAGGCATAAAATTAGTGGAAAGTTGGCAATTTATGGAATCTTCATTAATCTGATCTGTTTTTACTTCTCCCTTTAATGCATTTGATACAATCTTACGGATAGTATTGGTAATTTCCCACCTTGAGGAGTAACTTAACGCTAAAACAAGACAAGTTCCGGTATGGTTACAAGTCTTATTTGAACAATGTTCTAAGCGTTTTATTATTTTATCGGGCATCTTGCTCATATCACCGATAACTCGAAACTTTACGTTGTTTTTGATGAAAATTTCCTCTTCAATATTTTCAAGTAAAAGAGACATCAAGGCCTCTACTTCTTCTACTGGGCGGTTCCAATTTTCTGTTGAAAAAGTGTAAAGAGTAAGAAATTTAATTCCAAGTTCTACTGCAGCCTCTGTAATTTTTCTAACAGCATTAACTCCCTCAGCATGTCCTTCGGTGCGCAATTTTCCACGTGCATTGGCCCAACGACCGTTCCCATCCATGATTATAGCAACATGAGAAGGAATATGATTCTTGTCTATTTGATCTTGATATCGCATTAGTTTACTCTTTGTTACAATTACACGGTTTTTTAAAAAGGTCGAAAGTTATAAAAATAGAGGAAAAACTGTAGCTATCTTTATTTTTCATACCCTTACCTTTAATTTGAAAAGGATCCTCCAGGCTAGGCCCCATAATATTATTTGCAGTAACGTCTAGCTTATCGGATGAGCTGAATCTCATACTCCATTCAAAACCCACATTTACAGTTTCAGTCAAAGAATACTTTATTCCCAGACCGAGAGGAATATTTAAGGCAAACACATTTTCTAAGGGTTTGGGAGCATATGTAACTCCTAGGCCTGCTAAATAATAGGGGCAAAGACGTTTACTGTTGTTGTACAGAGCTGTTCCAAATGCAAAAAAATTAGATTCAGCTTGTATTCCAAAATCATATATACTTCTTTCGAATCCTGCATGCCCCCCGGGAAAAACATATCCCGTCATGTCACGAGTGTCACCCGATATTCTTGCTATAACGAGATTACATTTCAGAGCAAATCTGGGGTTTATGTTATATCTTGATATGGCTCCAAATAGAGCTCCGGTGTTTCTGTAAAGAGAAGTGCTGTTGGCATCGCCCATATAAAACGATCCTCCTGTAACCACACCCAATTCCATTTTATAGTTGCTTTCCTGAGAGAAAGCGGTAGAACTGGCAAGCAAAGCACAGCATAGATAAAATATTATAATTCCGGATTTTTTCATATCAATAATCTATTGATTGCTCCAATCCATATCTCTTTGCCTGATCCGGGAATTATCCATATCTGGTTATAAGAATCAACTACGAATGAAAAATTTGAGTCAAGATCTCTTAACTGAGCGGGGAACTCCATAAATCTGTTCCATGTATTATAGTCATAAAATATATGTTCACAGTCTCTCCACGTGATTCCATTATCGGAGGATTGGAAAAAACCGTAAAAGGAGGGTAGTTTTCCAAAACCACTCTGGCTTTCTGCTCCAAAAGAGAAAAGATTATTGTCGTAGTAAATCAGAGAGAGATTGTTCAAGCGGGGACATTTTAATGAATCGTTCTTAGAAGAAGAGGAGACCTTTGTCCAAGCAGTTTCTGTAGACAATTTAGTCCATACAGTGCTATAAGGGAGTGTCGACAGAGTGTCTACTCCTATTACAACATTCCTAGTTATATTGGGGTTGGATTTTAAAGGATAGCATATTCCGTTAAGAAAAATCTGGGGAAAATTTGGAGGTAAAGAGCCAACCTCTTCCCATACACCCGGACCTGAGATACGTAAAATTTTACCGGAACCGTTTATTGCCCATAGACTGCTGTCAGAGTATTGAGAGTTTCGGAAAGGGATAATTTGGATAATTGAATCGATAATATTGGCATTTATCCAAGTTGAGCCCGAGGTAGACCATAATAATTTACCACTCTCTATCATATATAAAGTGTCGTTAAGAATAGATAGAGATGGTATAATAGCTGATACTTCTATTCCGGAAAGGGGAGAGAAAGCACTCCAGTTTTTACCGTTGTTCACATTACAACTAATCACTCCTATAGCTCCAGAGGTATCTTTACCTATAATGATTATCGAGTCTTTAATAATTGCCGCTTTCTGTTCAATTAATGGGGGAAAATTTTCTAATACAACTCTTCTCCATCTCATCGAATCAGGATCTTGTAGATGCACATTCACATAGGCATTATATTCACGTATGTATTTATTATCGGTTGATTTTACAAAAAAAGTAACCGGTTCTCTAAAGTCGATAGAGTCAGATATGCTCCATAAAGTGTCAATATAGGTATTGTCACTATATTTTTTTCTATAATAGACAATTCCGTTACAGGCTATTGATGTGGTTAATTTTTCCACAACTGAACCGTAAGGCAATGAGTCTTGATTAAAAATTAGCTTCTGTTTTTGATCAATCGTAAAATAGTGGTTATTACCTCCCTCTGTTCTATTTACGATAGTATCTTTTCCAAGATAGTCTACGTCTTTGTAAATCACCTTGAAATTACCAATAGAGAATGATAGAATAGCAGTGTCTGACGAATACTCATATTCGGTTTCTTTCAGGCAAGAGCATAGAAGCATTATTATTGCAAGCGAAAGAATCTTATACAGTATTTTCATAATTGGAAAAATTAGCTATAACGAATGCAAAAGTAAAAACAAATTCCTCAATTGAACTTCATTAAGTGTTGTTTTATATTAAATAAGGGTCTCTTCGTCATTATTTTTACTATTTAAGCCTTAAAACAAAGTTTAACAACATCTTTTTTTTACTTTTGTCGTAAAAATTGATATTTATGTATTCTGTAGAGTATCAAACGGCTGTAAAGCTGTTGGAGATTAGTGCTGTTAAGGTTCAGCCGAATAGACCCTTTACTTGGGCCTCGGGATGGCTCTCACCAATCTATTGTGATAACAGGGTGGCGTTATCCTATCCTGAGGTTAGAAGTTTTGTCAGAGATTCTCTTTGCAAGTTGGCGGAAACAAATTTTTCTAAATTTGATGTGATTGCCGGAGTTGCAACAGGAGCTATAGCGCAGGGAGCATTAGTGGCCGATTGCCTAAAAAAACCTTTTGTATATGTTCGTTCGGCTCCTAAGGATCATGGCACGTCTAACCTTATTGAAGGTTGGCTAAAGCCTGGAGCAAGAGTGTTGGTTGTTGAAGATCTCATATCGACTGGAGGAAGTAGTTTAAAAGCGGTAGAGATTTTACAAAGAGCCGGGGCTATTGTTGTGGGTATTATAGCCTCTTTTACTTATGGATTTCCACAAGCAGATTACTCTTTTGCTAAGGCGGGAGTTAAACTATGCACTTTAACAAATTATGAATATATATTGAAAGCTGCGCTGGAATCAGGATATATTGAGAAGGAGAGTTTAGAGACTCTTAATGAATGGCGAAAGAATCCGGCCCAATGGAAAAGAGAAGATGACAGAAAATAGCGTAAAAAATATTCCACATCCACAAGAGATGGTATATAGGGTGCTTTCAGATTTGAATAATCTGGAAATAGTGGTTAACAGGTTTGCTGAAAATGAGATTAACAATTTGGAATATACTGATGAAACCGTCAGTTTTTCAATCCCCGGAGTGGGTGTTGTTATATTTCGCATAGTTGAAAAAGAGCCTGAAAGAGAAATAAAATTTGTATCAGATAACTCTTTTATTCCATTGTCTCTTGCAGTTTTGATAGAACAGGTTGATGAATTCTCCTCAACTTTGACTCTGTCAATTTCGGCCGATATTAATATGATTATGGCAGGCATGATACGTAAACCTCTAAAAGAGGGGGTTGAAAAATTAGCTCAAGTTTTAGCGCAAATTCCTTATAATACAATACAGTAGTTAAAATGAAACCTATTTGGGATAAGGGTAAACCAATTAATGAATTGATACAAAAGTTCACTGTGGGTAAAGATAAAGAGATGGATCTTTTGTTGGTAAAACATGATGTGGCAGGATCGTTGGCTCATATAAATATGCTTTGCTCTGTTGGGTTGTTGAGTGAGAGTGAGTATAAGAAGTTATCAAAAGGATTGAGAGATATTTTTAAGCAGGCATTAAATGGACAATTTGAGATAGAAGATGGAGTTGAAGATGTTCACTCTCAAGTGGAACTTATCCTGACTCGTTCTTTTGGTGATATGGGTAAAAAAATTCATAGCGGACGTTCTAGGAATGATCAAATATTACTTGATTTGAAGCTGTTTACAAGAGAAAAATTAAGAGTGATTGTAGAGTTGGTAAATAGACTTTTTAACGTATTGATAGAGCAAAGCAATAGGAATAAGGATCTCTTTTTGCCCGGTTATACTCATTTTCAGATAGCCATGCCATCCTCCTTTGGGTTATGGTTTGGAGCTTATGCTGAAAGTCTTGTGGATGATATGTTATTCCTAAAGGCAGCTTATGATATGTGTAATCGTAATCCATTGGGGTCGGCTGCAGGTTATGGAAGTTCATTTCCGTTGAATAGACAAATGACTACAGATTTGTTGGGTTTTGAGTCGATGAATTATAATGTTGTTTATGCACAGATGACCCGTGGAAAAACGGAACGGAATACAGGTTTTGCATTAGCATCAATTGCCGGTACTATCTCTAAACTGGCTTATGATGTTTGCCTTTATAACAGTCAGAATTTTGGTTTTATAACTCTTCCGGATGATTGTACTACAGGATCTAGTATAATGCCACACAAAAAAAACCCCGATGTCTTTGAGTTAACTAGGGCTAAATGTAACAGAATTCAAGCTGTTCCTCAGCAAATAACTTTAATTTCCAACAATTTACCAAGCGGTTATTTTCGTGATATGCAGCTACTCAAAGAAATTTTTCTTCCCGCATTGCTTGAAATGGAGGATTGTCTTAATATGACAATATATATGATGGAGCGGGTTGCTATAAATAAGAGGCTGATAGAAGATTCTAAATACGATTTGGTTTTTAGCGTAGAGAGTGTGAATCGTTTGGTTCTTGAGGGTGTGCCTTTCAGAGATGCGTACAAGAAAGTGGCAAAGTTGATAGAGAATGGAGAGTTTATAGCGGAGAAAAATATTCACCATACTCATCAGGGGAGTGTGGGTAATCTTTGTAACGAAAGTATAGTAAATAGAATGAAAAATATAATTTCCACTTTTCCTTTTGAGGAGGTAGATAGAGCCTTAAAAAGATTGCTGAATGATAGTATGGAGTGTTAAGTATATGAAATGAGAAAAGAACCATATAGATCAAAGCGAACAAAAATTGTATCTACAATAGAGCTGGCTCTTATCTTATTATTGCTGATTTTTTTTAATGTAACATGTGGTGAATCTTATTCAGTCTATTCTACAAAATACAGGGTAAATTTTTATTATAGTCTAAATTTATCTCCCCTATCTTTATCGAAAAATTCTGGTTTTTTTGTCTCAGTGTATAAATCCATAGATCAGTTGAAAATGTCATCTAATACCGGAGTTAAATCCGATTTCCCTCTTTCAGAAACAGAGAAGGTGAACTTTAGGTTGGGACTGGGAGGTTTGATAATAGGTACACCTCAGCTTGACAATTTTAACAGTGAGCTTTGGGCTTACGATTTAGCATGTCCAATATGTGAAAACGCCAAATATCGACTCTCTGTTGACAATACGGGAATAGCCACATGTGGTAGCTGTAAAACCCAATACGATCTAAACAATAATGGATATGTAATTTACTCCGAGAAAGAGAAATATCCTCCTTTGTTTCGCTATCCTGTAACAATTAACGGTTCTATGGTTATAGTAGCAAACTAAACTTTATTTTGTTTTGAGGAAATAATAAAACAATATATCTTTGCGCCTGATCTGCTCGAATGGTGGAATGGTAGACACGAGGGACTTAAAATCCCTTGGCCTTTTATCGGCTGTGCGGGTTCAAGTCCCGCTTCGAGTACTTTAGTCTATTTATTTATGTTTGTTGTTGGATAAGAGGAATTTTTATATTTTCGGTGTTATTTCTTAAAAATATAACTCTTAATCCGGAATATATGTCAATTAAGCCTCTCGCTCTGGTGGTATCTCTGTATATGCTGTTTTCTCCATATTTGATATATGCAGAGAAGATTACCTACAAAGTCTATCTATCTATAGGATTTTTAAATGTTCAAGTAGGCGAGAGTACTTTATCAGAATCTAAGGTAGAGTTGGAAGATGTTAGTGCTGTTATGTCCAGAATGATTATGACAACGGATAAACGAGCAGATAGAGTTTTTTTTCTTAGAGACACGATAACCTCTTACAGCACATTGTCAGGAATGCCTTTGTTATATACAAAAAGTATTAACGAGGGAGGTAAATGCAATGTAGAGATTGCAGAGTTTGATAATTCGTATAATACATATTCTGTAGTCTTGAAGAGTTACTCCAAAGGGATTTTAATCGGTAGCTCAACTGCTTTTTCGGATGATAAAATTTACGATATGCTAAGTATGCTTAGATATACCAGAAATATGAGCTCTAAGGGAGTATCTCCTGGACACTCTTTGCAGATTCCCATGGTTAATGGATTACAGGTTGTCGAGCAACACATAGTTTATGAGGGCATGGAGAGCGTAAAAGCGGCTAATGGTAAAAAATATGATTGCCTGGCTCTCTCAGTCAGAGATTATAAATATGGGGAAGAGAGGGAGACGCTAAGAGTACTGGTTACATCCGATTCTCTTCATATTCCGGTTCAGCTTGACTTGAAGCTGGGTATGGGAAAAATCAGGGTGTTGTTGACGAGTTATAATAAATGATATGTGTAGACTGAACAATATATATAGTAGATTAAAGACAAGATATGGCTTTGGAGTTCATTCGCCATGGGCTTATGATATTATAACCTCTTTGATAATGGAAAAATCTACTTATTATGCTTATAACGAATTGGAAGATATTTCGGAAAGATCTTATGCAAATTTGCCGAGATATAGCAATAAGATAAATCGTCTTCTCTTTAGGATGGTAAATTATTTCTCTCCATCTTCGATTTTGGAAATTGGGACTGGATCAGGGGTAAGTGCAGTGTATCTTTCTGTAGCAAAGAAGAGTGCACCGTGTGTTACAATCGATATACCCCATGATAAACAGAGTGAGGTGAAATGTTTTCTCTCGCCATTTACAAATGTAAAGCCCCTATTCGGAAGTTATCAGGCAATTATCAACAATTTTTTTCAACATTATGGTGCTATTGAATTTGTTCATGTAGCTCATACAGATAAGTTCTGTGAGGTTGTTGAGACTCTTATATCTATGGCTACACCTACTACTCTTATTGTTGTAGAGAGCGTTGATAGTAAACCTAGAACAGCTTGGTGGGAAGAATTAATTAAGGATGACCGTGTTGGTGTAACTTTTGAGTATAATGGAATTGGGCTTTTATTTTTTGATTTTAAGAGATATAAACAAAATTACTTGTTATGAACAAATTAAAAGTGTATACTAAAACCGGCGATGATGGTACAACTAGTTTGGTTGGAGGAAAAAGAGTTAGAAAGACAGATCTTAGATTAGAAGCTTATGGATCTATTGACGAGATGAATTCGTTGCTGGGTCTGTTAACTACCTATCTTGATAACTCATCTGATTTGAAAAATGTGCGATGGATTCAGAATAAACTGTTTTCTGTTGGTGGTAATCTTGCTACAGACACTACAACTACTAAATTGCCAGACTCTTATAACATGACAGAAAATGATGTTATTGCGCTTGAGTCTATGATAGACCAGATAGAGGAAGAATTACCAGAACACAACTCTTTCATTCTGCCGGGTGGTAATAGAGCTGCAGCTGTTTGCCATATAGCTCGAACTGTTTGCAGACGTTCTGAAAGGGTTGTTCTTAAGCTTGGAGAGTCTCAGATATTAGATAAAAACCTTATTCCTTTTATGAATAGATTGTCAGATTATTTATTTGTTCTCTCTCGGCGTTTAAATTATTTAACAGGTTCATCTGAAATTTTCTGGCAAAATGATTGCGAGTAACAACTTTTTTTTACTTTTGCGGTCGAATAGTTGGGTAATTGTTTTCAATTGCCCAAAAAAGAGTTATTAACACAAGATTGTTTTTAAAAGACTGATCTATGTATTGGACATTGGAATTAGCGTCGAAATTGGAAGACGCTCCTTGGCCGGCTACTAAGGATGAACTGATTGATTATGCAGTTCGTTCCGGTGCGCCGTTAGAGGTAATTGAGAATCTTCAGGAAATTGAAGATGAGGGTGATGTATATGAAAGTATTGAGGATATCTGGCCAGATTATCCTAGTAAGGAAGATTTCTTTTTTGATGAAGAGGAATATTAATTGTACTATTTTTTTATAGTATAATTTTGTGTTCTAGATAATTTAAGTAACGGATGAACATAATAATTTGTTCATCCGTTACTTATCAAAGAGGAAACATATTGGATAGACAGATATAATAATATCACTCTAGATGAGTAGCTATAATACTAAACAACGTTTAAAATACGTTATTCTTTTGTGAGACGTATACGTAGCTTAATATTTTGCTTTGTTGTTCCGTTGGTTCCGGTTTGTTTTGTCGGTGCTCAGACGGAAACGTACTTTGCCCATCACTGGGAGGTAGACAATCTCTATAATCCGGCCGCTATGAATAAAAACGAATTTATGAATTTTACAGGTTCGTTTGGTTTGAAAATGGCAGGCTACACAAGAGCTCCGCAATCTATGTTTTTTGGTGTCAACACTCTACTGCCATATGGGGATAAGGCTCATTCTGGAGGGGTGGTATTTCTTAACGAAAGTGCGGGTCTATTTCTTCACACTAGACTATATATTAATTATGCCTATAAGATCAATATAAAAAAGGGGAGTCTGAATATTGGTATACAGACTGGGTTTTTAAGTGAATCTTTTAAATCTCAAGATCTGAGTGTTGTGGAGCAGAACGATCCAGCTTTTCCTATTGGTACTAACGATGGAGATGTTGTAGATTTTGGAGCGGGGCTCTATTATATGCTCAAAAACAGCTATGTTGGAGTATCGGCTATGCATATAGGAACGCCTGTTGTCTATTATGAGAAAGAGTCGAGAGCAGTTGCAAGAATGAAGATTGTTCCTGCTTTATATTTTTCTGGAGGATGCAATATACAGTTGAAAAATCCGTTATTATCCTTGCAACCATGCTTTTTGGTGATGACAGATCTTGATTCCAGGCGTATAGACTTAACATTGAGGAGTACTTATCAATATGGAGGAAACCGTTTTTATTGTGGGCTTTCCCACTCTCCAAAAACCTCTATTACATTCCTTATAGGGGGGGATGTAGGTAAGGTTAGAGTTGGTTATGCGTATGAACTGTATACATCGGGAATTGGTTATTTGAATGGGAGCCATGACCTATTTGTGGGTTACTCAAAAGAGGTAGATTTTTTCAAAAAAGGTAAGAATACACATAAAAGTGTGAGATACTTATGATAAGAATAAAGAGATCAATGAGACGTTATAATAGCTTGTTTTTTTTGGGAATAGCGTTAATGACGCTTTTTTTTCCGGCGTGCATGGGTAGTGGAAGCACTGTTATGTCCGGTGGCGAGGTTATTGGAATACGAGCAACACCTATTAAGGAGCCCGCTCCCTATAGGATGAAACTTATTAAACGGGGCTCTATTACAATTGGAGATGATGGTGTAGATTCTCTATGGGGTATTATTTCCACTTCGAGAGAGATATCTGTAGAATCCTTTTGGATGGATGAGAAAGAGATTTCAAATGCCATCTATCGTCAATTTGTAAATTGGGTAAGAGACTCTATAATAAGGGAGCGTCTTGCCGATCCCGCATATGGCGGAGATGAATCTTTCATTATTACCGAGGATAAATTTGGAGAACCAATTGAGCCCAGACTCAATTGGGGAAAACCTATTCCTTGGAGTAAACCTGACGAAGATCAAGCTAGGGCTATAGAGAGTGTTTTTATTAAAAATTCTTTTACCGGCGAGAAGATGTTAGATGCAAGTCAGATGAATTATCGGTACGAAATATTTGACTATACACAGGCAGCATTGAGAAAAAACAGGCTCGATCCGCTTGAAAGAGTTAAAAACACCGATTTGTCTGTCGACGCTTCAGATATTATAATTATTTCAAAAGACACTGCCTATTTTGATTCGAATGGAAGGATAGTAAGAGAGACTGTTAATAGACCTCTATCCGGTAGTTATGATTTTATTAACACCTATATAGTTAATGTCTATCCTGATACTACTTGCTGGATTAATGATTTTTCTAATGCTAATAATGAGACCTATGCGCGGTATTATTTTAATCATCCTAATTATAATGACCATCCGGTTGTGGGTGTTAGTTGGGAACAGGCGAATGCTTTTTGTGCTTGGCGTACCAATTATCTACTTCTGGGATTGGGGGCACAAGCCCGTTATGTACAGAGATACAGACTTCCAACTGAGGCTGAATGGGAGTTTGCGGCAAGAGGAGTTGAAGGAGGGAAATTTCCATGGGGTAATGGGGCTCCAAGCGATGAAAACGGTTGTTTTTTTGCTAACTTCAAACCCGAGAAAGGCAATTATACTAAAGATGGAAGTTTAATTACAACTATTACGGGCTCTTATCCTCCCAATAGCTATGGTTTGTATGATATGGCCGGAAATGTTGCTGAATGGACTTCAACAGCATTTACAGAGTCGGGTATCTCTCTTATGAATGATATTAATCCTGAGCTGAAGTATAATGCTGCTATCGAAGATTCCTATAGCATGAAGAAAAAAACAGTTAGGGGTGGTTCATGGAAAGATCCAGAGAAATTTATCGAATCGGCTTGGAGAACTTTCGAATATCAGAACGAACAGCGTTCTTATATAGGTTTTCGTTGTGTAAGAACTCATATAGGAGTTCCTGGTGATACGAAAAAAGGTCGATAGATTTTAGTAAAATAGTAAAATATTGAAAAAAAGAGAATATGAAAAATATTGAAAAAAAGAATTTACTGGTAAAAATTCAGGATTTTCTTGAGAGCAAGAGAGGAAAATCTATTCTGAATTACTCATATAGTTGGGGAGCAGCGATAGTTATTCTTGGAGCTCTTTTTAAACTTACTCACATAGAAGGGGCCAATCTAATGCTGTTTATTGGTATGGGTACGGAGGTTCTTGTCTTTTTCATCTCTGGTTTTGAACGTCCATTTATGCAGAATTGGAACAGCAAAGATGAAGATAATAGCTCTGTACTAGTTAGTACTTCAGGTAGCTATATTAATAAGAGAGTACCTGCCTCTTCATCTGAAAGCAACGATTTTACCGATATTATAGAGACCCAGGTTCAAGATTTAACCGTAAAATCACGGCTTAGTACTGAAAAACTTGATATTGTTGATGTAGAGACAATTACTCAGGAGTATATTGATCAGGTTCGTAATTTGACGGAGAAGCTTATTTTGGTTACTAAGCAGTCAGAGCTTATGGAGCGTAATACAGAAGAGATAGATGCTTTGGGCAGAAACATGATAAGTCTGAATACTTTCTATCAGATGCATCTTCGTAGCGCAAGTTCTCAAATGGATAATATTGACTTAGTTAATGTCCAAACTAAGAAAATGTTAGAACAAATCGAGGAGCTAAATAGGGTTTATGCTAGGATGGTTGAGGCTATGAAAGTTAATGTCCAAAATGCTCCAACGGGAGAGTGACGCATGAAGAGGAAATTTATTGAAAGACCACTTTCGCCTCGTCAGAGGATGATTAACTTGATGTATATTGTCCTGTTAACAATGCTTGCTATGAATATATCCTCTGATGTACTCAACGGATTTTCTCTTGTTGAAGAGAGTCTATTGAGAAGTACAGCTAATGCTACAGCACAAAATGAGGCGGTTTATCGTGAATTTGCTATCTCTGATTCTCTTAACCACGAGAAAGTGGGCGAATGGTATAAAAAAGCACTGTATGTGAAGAGTATCTCTGATTCTCTATTCAATTTGGCAGATAATTTGAAATGGTTGATAGCTATAGAGGCTGACGGAAAGAATGCAAATCTGGATAATATACGTAACAGAGAGGATCTGGAAGCGTCTACTCAAATTATGCTTTCACCCACCAAAGGGCAAGGATTGCTTCTCTATACCTCCATTAATAGTTATCGCGAAAAAATATTGGAAATGATTAGTGATTCGGTACAAAGAGTTGTAATCATGAACAATTTAAGTACAGAGGTGCCTCGTAAGGCGGGAGCTTTGGGTAAAAATTGGCAGGAGTATAATTTTGAGAATACTCCGGTTGCCGCTGCAATTACACTTCTTACAAAACTTCAGAATGATGTCCGTTATGCGGAGGGCGAGGTTTTACATACATTGCTTAAAAACATAGACGTAGGTGATCTTCGCGTGAATACTTTACAGGCATATGTTATTCCATCTTCGCAGAATATTGTACAGGGAAACAGTCTCACCGCCAGAATTATATTGGCAGCGGTTGATTCGACCGCTAAGCCGGCTATTTTTATTAATGGCGAAAAAATTGATTCTGAAGATGGATGGTATAGTAGACCATGTCCAAGAATCGGCGATTTTACACTTAACGGGCATATGGAATTACATTCCGGAAGTGGTATTATAAGAAGAGAGTTTTCTCAGAGTTATTCGGTTGTCTCGCCTTTAGCTACGGTATCAGCAACAATGATGAACGTTTTGTACGCTGGTTACGATAATCCTATAAGTATATCAGTTCCTGGAGTTCCCAGTAATATGATTACAGCCTCTATAAAAAACGGTAATGGAACTCTAACGTTTAATGGAAATGGATTTATGGCTAAGCCGGCAAGAGTGGGTGAGGATGTTATTATATCTGTTACATCTATACAAGATGGACGTCGTCAAAGCATGGGAGAGTATTCATTTCGTGTAAGGCAGTTGCCGGATCCCACTCCTTTTATAGAATATGTTGATGATAATGGTAATATTCAACGTTACAGAGGTGGTGGTGTTCCGTTTCCAAAACGAACTTTAATGGCTGCTGAAGGTATAATTGCGGCTATAGATGATGGCTTGCTCAATATTGGTTTCCGAGTACTTGGATTCGAGACCGTTTTTTTTGATAATATGGGTAATGCAGTATCTGAACTCTCAGATGGGGATAAGTTTTCCAGTCGGCAGAAAGCTGATTTTCAACGGCTGACAAGAGGCAAGCGCTTTTATATACAGCGAGTTAAAGCTATAGGTCCTGACGGATTTGAAAGACAGTTGACAACTTCGCTTGAGGTAATTTTGAATTGATAAAGAATAAGATATGAAACGAATATATTTTTTGACTTTTCTGTTTTGTTTTCTGCTTTTTTCTTTGGGAGCATTATCGCAACCTCCTCGTAGAATTTTAGAACAACAACAGGAGAATACGAACTCTGTTACATCGAGTCTCTCTGCCAGAACTCAGGCTCAATATTCCGCACAAAGTTCAATTCCTATGGATGCGGGCTGGAGACGCGATATTTACAGAGAGATAGATCTGAATAGAGAGAAAAATGCGGTATTATATTTTCCCGTTGAACCAATGGGAGAGATAGTGAATTTTTTCACTTTGATTTTTAATTTGGTTTTACAAGGTAACATTACTGCTTATGAGTATCGTCTTGATGGTAATGAACTGTTTTCTCGAGAAAATATCTTAGATATAAAACATCTTCTTGATAAATTTTATATTTACTATATTGAGGAGAATGGAGTATTAAAGGTTGATAACTCCGATATTCCAAGTGGTGAGGTAATGAGATATTTTGTCAAAGAGAGCTATTATCTGGACCCGGTCACTTCTACAATAGAGAAAAGAGTCACGGCTATCTGTCCAGTACTTTTACGCAACGATTTTGGATCAGAAGAGATACCTTACCCCATGTTTTGGCTTGATTATGAGGAGTTAAGCCCCTATCTTAGAGCCTCGCATGTAATGACTAGCAGTTATAATAATACCTATAAAATGTCTTTACATGACTATTTCTTTATGTTTGGATACGAAGGTGATATTTATAAGACTATGAATCTTAAGGGTCAGCTTTTAGCGGAATATTGCGAGAACGATTCTATGATTAAATTGGAACAGCTTAGAATAGAGCAGGAGTTGAAGTCATTCGAAATGAATTTATGGTCTTCCTCTGAATCGGTAGATCAGATAGAAACCTCCTCAGATAAAAGAGAGAGAGCTACAAGGTCTATCTTACAACGTGAGAATTCACATCAGAATACCACTCTTAAAACAAGCGAAGAGAGGCCTCAGGCGCAGCCAAAGGTGTCAGTTCGCAGGTAGATATGGTATAATGTTCAAAAAAAAACGGATAGTTTTTACAATTATATTACATTTGCGTAATACAATTCATAACAAATAAAAAAATGAAAAAACTGCTATTTTTACTTCTATTATTGGGGCTATTTATCTCTACCCCGGTAGCCGCCCAGATGAATTTTGGAATTAGGGGTGGATTGAATCTTGCAAATAATGATATAACTGCAATTTCAAGTTATACTGCAATGAGTGATGATAGTTATACCGGATTTTTTTTCGGGCCTATGTTTGAAGCCACTATACCTGTTATAGGTCTTGGCTTTGATTTGAGTATTCTTTACTCTCAGAGTGGTATGAAACTATCGGATAAACAGAGCATGAAAGAGCAGTATTTTTCCGTTCCACTATCTCTTAAATATAGCTTGGGAATAGGAAATATTCTTGCAGTATTTGTGGCAGCTGGCCCTCAGTTAGATTTAAATATTGGTGATACCGAAAAACAGATTCGCTCAGGATCAGATCCGGTTCAGGAGTATGTTATGAACAAATCACTCTATAGTATTAACATGGGTGTAGGTGTAAAACTTATTAAACACTTTCAATTGGCTGTAAATTATAATTTACCACTTGGTGACAAGGGGACATACGGTGTTTATGCAGATGGTACAACGCTTGATAATTATAAAGCAGCGGCCAAACAGAGTGAAGAGGCTATTAAGTCGAGTGTGTTACAAGTGTCGGCCACTTATCTTTTCTGATAAAAAGTAAGAATACTAATTTAAGAGGGAGCGATCTTCGGATTGGCCCTCTTTTTTTTGTTACATTTGTAAAAAAAAGTGTCACGTTTTGTAGATGTCATAATGCCTTTGCCGCTTTTTTCGCGCTTTACCTATTCAGTCCCTGATAGATTGTTGGTAGGGGCGGAACCTGGATGTCGTTTGATAGTACCGTTCGGAAAGACAAAAAAGTATACAGCTCTCTCAATTAGATTACATGATGAAAAACCGTCGGAATATAAGATAAAAGAGGTGCTAGAGGCGCCTGATACAAAACCGGTTTTATTGCCTTTGCAGATAGAGTTATTATTGTGGATAAGTGAATATTACCTATGCGCTGAGGGTGATGTTCTCAACTCTTTTCTTCCCTCTAGAATGAGGTTAAACATGAACTCTAATTTTCTCAAATCAGATTTTGTGAGCTCTATAAAATTAAATCAAAATCTCTCTTTGCAAGATCTCTATCTCTTTATAGAGAATAGTCGTAATGCTCCAAGACGCGTAGATATTTTGAGAACATTTATTAAAATGGCCAAATGTGAAGGTGTAGATGTTACTACTTTTGAGGTTCCAAGGAGAGAATTGCTTGCAAAATCCTCTTTTGCTCCGTCTCTTAAATGGCTTATAGATAACGGGGTGTTATCATTAATTCAGCGTCCCGTCAATAGACAAAAAGAAGAAATGTTTGATATAAAACAGCCCAACACTCTTAACCTGGAACAGACTAAAGCCATGGCTGAGATAAAGAGTGCATTTAAGCTAAATAAGGTTTGCTTGCTTCATGGAGTAACATCTAGTGGAAAGACAGAGATTTATATTCATTTGATAAAAGAGAGTATCGAATTGGGATTTCAGGTCTTATATCTATTGCCTGAAATAGCCTTAACATCTCAGATAACTAATCGTCTACAAAATATTTTTGGTAATAGTATGTGTGTTTACCATTCCGGTAGAACTGAATCTGAGAGGGTAAAAATTCGGAACAAACAGTTGAGTGAATCTCCATATAGCCTCGTTTTAGGAGCGAGATCAGCAATTTTTCTGCCATTTAAGAATCTTGGATTGATAGTTGTGGACGAAGAGCATGAATCAAGTTATAAACAAGAAGATCCAGCACCTAGATACAATGCTAGAAATGTGGCTGTTGTACTGGCCAAAAAAAGTAACGCCAATATTATATTAGGTTCTGCCACGCCATCTGTAGAGAGTTATTATAATGCAGTTACGGGAAAATACTCTCTGGTCTCTATGAAGAAGCGTTATATGAATCTTTTAATGCCGGAAATTATTTTGGTAGATATTAAAGAGCATATAAGAAAGAAAAAAATGAAGGGGATATTCTCTCCTTTATTAATAGAAAAAATTAAGTTAGCACTACTTGAAAAAGAGCAAGTTATACTCTTTCAGAACCGTAGAGGATATTCTCCTGTTTTGGAATGTACCTCATGCGGATGGGTGCCTAGTTGTGAGAGTTGCGATGTAGCTCTAACTTATCATAAAACTTTAGGCAGGGTTACTTGTCACTATTGCGGCAAGAGATATATAGTAACAAATGTATGCCCTGATTGCGATAATGACAGATTCGAAGGACGGGGGTTTGGGACCGAACGGGTTGAAGAGGAAATTTTGAAAATTTTTCCTCAGGCAAGAGTCTCTAGGTTGGATTATGATACAGCTGGTAAGCGTAATCAAATAGAGACTATTCTTAATAATTTTCAGAAGGGTAATACGGATATATTGATAGGAACACAAATGGTTTCTAAAGGGTTGGATTTTGACAATGTAAGGGTTGTTGGCATACTTAACGCTGATACTATTATTAACTATCCTGATTTCCGCTCTGTAGAACGAGCTTATCAAATGATGGCACAGGTTTCAGGAAGGGCGGGTAGAAAGAGAGAGAGAGGCGTGGTAATTCTTCAAACTCGACAGATAGATAACGATGTTATAGGTCAGGTTGTAAGGAACGACTATGATGGAATGTTTAGAAATCAGATTGAGGAGCGGAAACAGTTTCTTTACCCTCCGTTTTGCAGACTTATAGCCGTATATGTAAAGGGTAAGTCGGAGAGAGATGTATCTCAGGCGGCGGAATTATTATCCAGAGAGCTGAGAATCTTATTTCAAAATAGAGTGCTTGGTCCTGATCTTCCTTCTGTAGCAAGAGTACAATCCTATTTTTATATGAAAATATTTATAAAAATAGACCCTTCCATATCGGATAAGGCAGCAAGAATAAGGCTTATAGAAATAAAGATGTCGTTAGATAAGAGTGCGATTTTTAGAAAAGTATCAATCTATTTTGACGCTGATCCTATTTGATTACCCTCTTTTTTTGAGTATGTAGGATAGCTTATTCTGGTGTGATGCATTGTCCTAAGCCGTTTTTTGAAGACCCTTTTTATATCGTTTATATCTTTAAAAGTGAGTGGAGTATCCTTGAAAAAACCCTCTGCCACTTGAGTATTTACAATTTGTTCAACTAAGTTGTTAATATTTTCTTCTGTATAATTGTTAAGACATCTTGATGCGGCTTCTATAGAGTCGGCCATCATTACTATTGCAGTCTCTTTTGTTGTAGGATTTGGCCCGGAATAGCTGAATTTAGATTTATCGATTGTTTTGTCAGGATTAGCGTTCTGAGAAGAGATATAAAAATATTTAGCTGTACCATTGCCATGGTGTGTAATAATAAAATCTTTGATAACCTTAGGTAAACCGTGTTTGTCGGCAAGTTTCACTCCCTCTTTTACATGTTCTAACACAATCTGAGCACTCTGTTCCAAGGATAGATTAGAGTGAGGATTATTGCCATTCTGATTTTCGGTGAAAAATGCAGGATTTTTCATTTTGCCTATATCGTGGTATAGTGCAGCAGTTCTGGTAAGTTGAGTATTTGCCCGAATTTCGTTTGCGGCTTCTGCTGCAAGGTTAGAGACTTGCATTGAGTGCTGAAAAGTTCCGGGAGCAGTTTCGGAGAGAATTCTGAGAAGAGGATGATTTATGTTTGACAGCTCTATTAGAGTTACATTCGAAGTAAAACCGAATAATTTCTCTATTATGAGAATAAGTGGATAGGTCAATAACAACAACACTCCGTTTATGGCAAAATAAATAAACATTTTACCATTGATTAAACTCATATTGTCAAGCTGAATCATCTGCATAGCAAGGTACAAGACACAGTATGTAAGCACAATAACAAAAACGGTTTTGAAAATTTGTGATCTCTGAGACAGATCTTTGAGACTGTAAATACCGGCTAATCCTGCAACTATCTGAAGCAAAACAAAATCGTAAGGAGTTGCAAGAATAACAGAACAGATTAAAATCTGGGTTAAATATCCTATTAAGGCTGTACGGAAATCCAGAAAAACCTTCATCATAATTGCTGACATAGCACAAGGTAGTATAAATATATTCCATTGAATATGTATGGAGAATAGGCTTGTTGTTATTAAGAAAAACGTAACACATGAGTACAAAAAGAGTAAATCTCGGGTTTTGTTCACATTTTCCAGCCAGTATATTTTTATGTAAAAAAAGAGGATAAGAAATATTACTGAGACAAATAACATCTGTCCGCCTAAAGCTAGAGTTTTGAATTTTTTAGAATCGACTCTCTTACTTGATATTTTTTCATACGATGTAAGAATTTGGTATCTGTTTTTATCAACAATATCACCGTAATCAATAATTTTTTGATTGGCAACAACCATTCCTTTGAAATGAGATATCTGGCTTTCAAGTGATTTTAGATCGGATTCAGATTTTTCTTTGTCGTATATAAGATTGGGTAAAATAAGATCATCCAGATTATTTTGTTTAAAAAGATGTTTTATAGAGTCGTTTACCTGGATATCCATCAAAAATTGATAAGCTTCTATTAGAGTAAGCACCATCTCTGTGGATACATGTGAGGCAGAAGTTCCTTTATAGGTTCTTATATATTGTAATTTTTTTACCCTCTCCTCGTCTTCCGGATTAATAACGCCCCGTTTGTATACAGAGATTAATCTCTCTCTTAAGGATTGTATAATTTGATCAGTAATTCTATCATCTTCTATATTATCGAATTTTTTCGATAATTTTTTCAGAGATTCGTTTTCAATGTTTGTGTCAAGACTAAAATAGGGCATAAAAACAGCTCTTAAACTATCAATCTCCTTATTGTAATTCTCTTCACTTTTCTCTATTGAGAAACTAAAAGGGGCAATCAGTTCACTATATGTCCAAGGTTTTCCAATACTGTATTCATAGCTTTTAGAGTGGTCTTTTGGCATAAAATAGACCGTAAGTAAAATTGAAACAGCAGTTAGCAATAACAGTATTATTGATTTGTTATTTAGCAATTTGCTCCATGTTCTCTTTTTTGACATATTACTTGATACTTTTTATGGTGGAGCTAAAAGTACAAAAAAATTGATACATTCTCCATAATTCTCTCTTTGACACTATATATTCATATTTCCAAAAAAAGTGCTACTTTTGCGAAGTTTTGCATTAAGATAAGTAATGATAGATAATAAAACAGAAGAAACCAGACCTGTACGAGTTCGCTTTGCGCCCAGCCCTACCGGCCCTTTGCATATTGGAGGTGTACGCACAGCTCTCTACAACTATCTGTTTGCTCGTAAAAATGGAGGTGATTTTATTCTTAGAATAGAAGATACGGACACAACTCGTTTTGTTCCGGGAGCCGAGCAATACATAGTTGATTCGTTAAAATGGTTGGGAATAGAGTGTGATGAGGGAATCTCCATAGGTGGGGATAGCGGACCTTATCGTCAATCGGAACGAAAAGAGATTTACAGAGAGTGTGTGAAGATTTTGCTTGATTCGGGAAGAGCTTATATAGCATTTGATACGCCACAGGAACTTGAGGCTAGAAGAGCTGAAATTCCAAATTTTCAGTATGATTCTACAATTAGAATGTCTATGCGTAATTCTCTAACTATGTCGAAAAACGAAGTTAAGAGATTAAAAGATTCGGGAGCTCAGTACGTGGTTAGAATGTTGATAGAGCCAGGGTGTGATATTATAATAAATGATATAATTAGAGGAGAGGTGGTTGTTAACTCCTCTGTTCTTGATGATAAAGTTCTTTACAAATCTGCCGACGACATGCCTACCTATCATATGGCTAATGTTGTAGATGATCATTATATGCAAATATCGCATGTTATAAGAGGCGAGGAGTGGCTTCCCTCTACACCATTGCATATGCTTCTTTATAAAGCGTTAGGTTGGTTTGATACTATGCCGAAGTTTGCTCATCTTCCTCTTTTGCTAAAACCGGAAGGTAGAGGGAAACTTAGCAAGCGTGATGGAGACCGTTTAGGATTTCCCGTTTTTCCGTTAGAGTGGAAAGATCCTGTAGAAGGAGACATTTGGCCGGGGTTTCGAGAAAGAGGGTATCTACCAGAGGCTTTACTCAATTTTCTGGTACTTTTGGGATGGAATCCGGGAAATGACCAAGAACTTATGTCTATTGATGAAATGGCTTCTCTTTTTACTCTTGAAAAATGTGGAAAAGCGGGAGCTCGTTTTAATTATACTAAGCTGGATTGGTTTAATCATGAATATATAAAGCGGAAACCGGATCATGAAATAGCCGCTCTTTTTGCTCCCGTAATTGCTCAACATGGAGTAGATATCTCTTTTGAACGCGTTGTTAAAGTTGTACAAATGATGAAGGAGAGAGTGAATTTTATTACGGAGCTTTGGGCTAAATCTAAATTTTTCTTTGTGCCACCACTAAAATATGATGAAAAGTCTTTAAAAAAATGGTGGAAAGATAAAGCAGCGGAAACAATTTCTGAGTTATGCGATTTCTTAGAATCACAGAACTCTTTTGATAGTGTGATTTTGGAGCAAGCAGTTATGGAATGGATTGAAACCAGAGGGTATGCGGTAGGTAGAGTTGTTAACGCTCTTAGAGTGGCATTGGTTGGTGCTGCTGTTGGACCTAAGCTCTTTCTTATTACTGAATTTTTAGGTAAAGAGGAGACTTTGTCAAGGGTTAGAAGAGCGTTGTCTATGTTATCGTAAGAAATTATAAGAATGTTATATAGTATTTTTTTCCGGATATATGTATTAGGAGTCTTTGTTGCGGCTCTTTTTAATAAAAAAGCTAGGTTGTTGATTAAAGGGCATAGGATGATTTTTTCTACATTAAAGGAAAAAGTTGATCATCAAGCTCGTTATATTTGGTTTCACGCCTCATCGTTAGGAGAGTTTGAACAGGGAAGACCATTAATTGAGAGAATTTGGAAAAATCATCCTGAGTATAAAATTCTGCTCACTTTTTATTCGCCTTCTGGTTACGAGGTAAGAAAAAATTATCCTTTTGCAGATATTGTTTGTTATCTGCCTTTTGATACAAAAACAAGCATTAGACGTTTTTTGAAAAAGGTGCCTATTGAGAGAGCTTTTTTTATAAAATATGAATTCTGGCCTAACACTTTAAAGTGTCTTAAAAGGAGAGGCATTCCGGTATATAGCGTCTCTTCCGTATTTAGAAAAGAGCAACTATTTTTTAAATGGTATGGTAAATTGTACAGTAAGTCTCTAAGATATTTTGACCATTTTTTTGTTCAAAATCAGCTTTCAAGAGAGCTACTTGAAAGCATAGATATTAAAAATGTGACAGTTGTGGGAGATACTCGTTGTGATCGTGTTATGGAAGTTGCAGCCGAGTCAAAAACCATACCGGTGCTTGAGTGTTTTACTAAGGATGCCAAAGTTTTTATTGCTGGAAGTTCATGGTTGCCCGACGAGAATATCTATCTTCCTTATTTTAATGGGCAAACTACCTGGAAAATCATAATAGCTCCACATGTTATTGATGAGAATCGTTTGGCTGATATAGAGAAACGTATGGCGGGTAAAAAGATTGCCAGACTTTCAAATACGAATATTGAGAATGCTGTCGATTTAGAGTGTCTTATTATAGATTGTTATGGGCTTTTGGCATCGGCCTACAGGTATTGTGATATTGCATATGTAGGAGGTGGTTTTGGAGCGGGGATACACAATTTGTTAGAGGCGGCGGTATTCAGTATTCCTGTACTGTTTGGTCCTAAGCACGAACGTTTTCGTGAAGCTGCATCATTAATATCTCTTGGTGGAGGGTTTGAGGTAACTGATACCTACTCATTCCAGATAATAATGGATAAATTTTTTAGTGCTCCGGCTTATTTGACGAGTGCCGGTGAGGCGGCGGGTAGTTATTTTAAGGAGAATTCATGTGCATCCGAGTATATATTGCAACAAATTGGGCTTTGATTGTTTGGTAAAGAGCAAAAACTATGTTTTTCACTCTTTTTTATTATACCATTCGGAATAGATCTGATAATCACGAGCAATTCGTTGATTCAACTCTTTACTTTGTTCAGGATCAACTCTCTTTATAAATTTAGCTGGTACCCCAGCCCAGATTGTACCCGGTTCCACTAATGTATTTCCAAGAACAACCGATCCTGCGGCTACAATTGATCCTTCACCAATAATTGCGTTATCAAGTATAACAGCACCCATTCCTATTAGAGCATTATCGTCTATTTTAGCCCCATGTATTGTTACGTTGTGTCCTACGGATACATTATTTCCTATTTCGGTAACAGATCTTTTATATAGAGTGTGAATTACAGTCCCGTCCTGAATATTTGTATTGTTTCCAATTCTAATAGAATTCACATCGCCGCGGATAACAGTACCGAACCAAATGCTGCATCCGGAACCTATTTGGACGTCACCTATAATAGTAGAATTTTCTGCCAAAAAAGTGTTATCACCAATTATGGGAGTAAATCCGCGGACTGATTTAATTAAAGCCATGTAAAAATATTTTTAGCGAATTTAGCTTTTGTAAAAGTAATATGCAATATTATTTATACATTATTTGTAAATTATGATCACCTAAATCATTACCTTTGTCTGCTATAAAAGATCACTTATAACTATTGATAAAATGAAGTTTTTGACGGATGAAAAGTTGGTTATATCTGGTGCAGCCGGCATGATTGGCTCCAATATGGCCCAAACAGCGCTTATGATGGGTCTAACCCCAAATATTTGCCTCTATGATGTATATTTACCTGGATTAGAAGGTGTGGTAGAAGAGCTTAGACATTGTGCTTTTCCTAATGTAAACATCACCTACACGGATAATGTTAAAGAGGCTTTTACAGGAGCTAAATTTATGGTTTCTTCGGGAGGTGCTCCCAGAAAAGCCGGAATGACCCGTGAAGATTTGCTGGTAGGCAATGCCAAAATAGCAGAACAGCTTGGATTAGATATAAAAGAGTATTGTCCAGATCTTAAACATTGTGTTGTTATATTCAACCCTGCTGATATTACCGGACTTGTTACTTTAGTTTATTCCGGATTGAAGCCGGCTCAAATTACAACTCTTGCAGCCCTTGATAGCACTCGTCTTCAGAGTGCATTGGCAAAACATTTCGGTATTCTTCAGAGTAAAGTTACCGGAGCTCGTACCTATGGAGGGCATGGTGAACAGATGGCGGTTTTTGCATCTACAGCAAAGATAGATGGAAAGTCCTTATCAAGTTTGATAGGAACTCCAGTTTTGACAGAAGAAAAATGGTCCGCTATAAAATATGACGTTACACAAGGAGGTAAGCAAATTATTGATCTTCGCGGACGCTCTTCTTTCCAGAGCCCCTCTTATGTCTCTGTTCAGATGATAGCAGCAGCAATGGGAGGAGAGAAGTTTATATGGCCGGCCGGGTGTTATGTGTCAAATGGAGAGTTTAATCATGTAATGATGGGAATGGAGACAATTATCTCTTCTCAAGGAGTAACTTATACAGAAGTAAAGGGAACTGATCAAGAAAAACAGGCTCTTCGTTCTAGCTATAAACATTTGGAGGCTATGCGCGATGAGGTTATCAGCTTAGGAGTTCTTCCTGCAATCTCTGAATGGAGTAAGTTGAATCCCAATTTAAAATAATAGATAGTTCTTCTTAAATAGATGAAAGAGGGAGCGGAGTTTTTTCGCTCCCTCTTTTTTAGCGAAAAGAGAGGAAATAGTTTGGTGTTAAAGGAAATAACAACTATCTTTGCGCCGCTATTTGTGGAACTAAAAAAATAAGATAAATTTAAAATTTAAAAATGATTATTGTACCGGTAAAAGAGGGCGAAAATATAGAGAGAGCTCTCAAAAAATTTAAGAGAAAATATGAAAGGACAGGTGTTGTCAAAGAATTGAGGAGGCGTCAGCAGTTCGACAAACCGTCAGAAATAAGAAGATCTAGGAAGGATCGTGCTATATATATTCAAAAGTTGCAGCAGATTGAAGAGTAAAAAAACTGTTTCAGGTTTCTTTATTTCTGATTTTTTCTTCATATATTCGTTGCTGAAATGAGTTCAGTAACGAATTTTGTTATGTATAAGGACCTATTTGCTGATTACCTGAGTCTTGAGCGGAACTATTCCCCTAGAACAGTAGCCAGCTACTGTTCTGACCTGCTGCATTTTGATAGATTTCTTAAAAGTCAAGATGCATCTTTAGATCTATCTTTAGCCGATTCGGATTTGGTGAGAATGTGGATGGCAAGTCTTATGGAGGATAAAAAAACAACTACAACTGTTAACAGAAAGCTTAGCTCTTTACGTTCATTTTATAGATTTATGGAGATGAGAGATTATGTTGACAAATCTCCGATTGATAATTTAAGGGGACCAAAGAATAAGAAACCTCTGCCTGTTTTTTTGAAAGAGAGCGAGATGAATAACCTTCTTGATAATATTTTTACGGGTGAGAGCTTTGTTGATTTACGCGATAGAGCCATAATAGCCACTTTTTACCAGACAGGAATAAGATTAGCAGAGTTGATCGGTTTAGACGACAAGGATATTGATTTTTTGGACAATTATATAAAAGTTACCGGTAAGGGTAATAAACAGAGAATTATTCCTTTTGGAGAGGAGCTTAAAAGCATGTTGCTCAGTTATATAGATAACAGGAATAGTAGGTTCGGTTCAGAACAAATAGCTTTTTTTCTTAGTGTAAAAGGTGAAAGAATTCCCAGGCATCAGGTTTATCTCTTAGTTAAGAGTGCGCTTGATCAAGTATCTTCTGTTAGTAAGAAAAGCCCTCATGTTCTACGCCATACCTTCGCTACTGTAATGCTTAACAATAATGCCGATTTGAGTGCTGTCAAAGAGTTGCTTGGGCATAAAAGCCTTTCAACAACAGAAATTTACACCCATACCACGTTTCAAAAGCTTAAAGAGATATACAAACAGGCTCATCCAAGAGCTTAAAAACAGAAATATTATGGAAATAAAAATTCAATCCCTGCGTTTTAACGCTACAGAGAGTCTTAAAGCATTTATAGAGAAAAAATGTATGAAACTTAAAAGATTTGACGAAGATATACAGCGAGTAGAAGTTGTTTTAAAGGTTGTTAAACCGGAGACTTCTATGAACAAGCAGGTTTCATTGAGTCTCTTTATTCCGAATAGTGAGTTGTTTGCTGAAAAAACAAGTGATACATTTGAACAGGCTGTAGATGAAAGTATCGAAGCTGTTTCTAGGCAGATTCATAAAAATAAGGAAAAACAGCGTGTTAAATAAAAACACTAATTTTTTTGCCGGAAAGAAAAATTGCCATATCTTTGCACCCGCTCTGCTCCGAATAGGGTCGCGGGAGCTTAGTTATCGCCTCTTTAGCTCAGTTGGCCAGAGCACGTGATTTGTAATCTCGGGGTCGTTGGTTCGAATCCGACAAGAGGCTCAAAAAAAAGAGATATAGTTCTTTTATTTAATGGTTAGTAGGGCAAATACCAGAGTGGCCAAATGGGGCAGACTGTAAATCTGCTGTCTTTCGACTTCGGTGGTTCGAATCCATCTTTGCCCACGCAGACTTTACAAAGAGAGAGTTCCTTTATAAATTTAAAGGAATCTGTTTGCAGCTTTTATGTAGACATATTAGTATCTTTCTTGACAAGAATGCGGGAATAGCTCAGTTGATAGAGCATTAGCCTTCCAAGCTGAGGGTCGCGGGTTTGAGTCCCGTTTCCCGCTCTTTTGTCGCTGTTATAGCTCAGTTGGTAGAGCACATCCTTGGTAAGGATGAGGTCTCGAGTTCAAGTCTCGATAACAGCTCAGTTGCGGATAATTTGGTATAAGAGTATAATTAAAAATCAAGTTAACAATCAATCAATAGCGTAATTTATAAAACTATGGCAAAGGAAAAATTTGAGCGGAAAAAACCGCACGTAAACATTGGTACAATCGGCCACGTAGATCATGGTAAGACCACATTGACGGCCGCAATAACCCTGATTCTCTCTAAAAAAGGATTTACTAGTGGAGATACAGTAAAATCATTCGATCAGATTGACAATGCTCCTGAGGAAAAAGAGCGTGGTATTACTATCAATACATCGCATGTTGAGTATGAAACAGAGAATCGACACTATGCGCATGTTGACTGTCCTGGTCACGCTGACTATGTTAAAAATATGGTTACTGGTGCTGCTCAGATGGATGGTGCCATTGTGGTTGTAGCTGCTACTGACGGACCTATGCCACAAACACGTGAACATATTCTTCTGGCGCGTCAGGTTAATGTTCCCCGTCTTGTTGTATTTCTAAATAAATGTGACTCTCCGGATGTTGATTCAGAGATGATTGATCTTGTAGATATGGAGATGCGCGAGCTTCTTGATGTTTACGAATTTGATGGTGACAACACTCCTGTTATACGTGGTTCAGCTCTTGGAGCTTTGAACGGTGTTCCCGAATGGGAAGAAAAAGTAATGGAGCTTATGGCTGCTGTTGATAGTTGGATACCACTGCCTCCGCGCGCCGTTGACAAGCCTTTCTTGATGCCTGTTGAGGATGTATTCTCCATAACAGGTCGCGGTACTGTTGCTACCGGACGTATTGAAGCTGGTGTGGTAAAAGTTGGTGACAAGATTGAGATTCTTGGTCTTGGTGAAGAGAAAGAGACTGTTGTTACAGGAGTAGAGATGTTCCGTAAAATTCTTGATACAGGTGAGGCTGGTGATAACGTGGGTTTATTGCTCCGTGGTGTAGAAAAGACAGAGATTAAACGTGGTATGGTACTTTGTCATCCTGGACAAATCAAACCACACACTACATTCAAAGCTTCAATTTACGTTCTAACACAGAAAGAGGGTGGACGTCACACTTCATTCCGTGACAAATATCGTCCTCAGTTCTATATCAGAACAATGGATTGTACTGGCGAAATTACTCTTCCTGAGGGAACTGAAATGGTTATGCCCGGCGATAATGTGGAGATTACAGTAGAGTTAATTTATCCTGTGGCAATCAATGTTGGTCTTCGTTTTGCTATTCGCGAGGGTGGACGCACAGTAGGTTCAGGTCAGATTATTCAGATTATTGACTAATATTTTAAATAGCGTTGGCCCTTTATGGGCTAACGTTTATACGGGTGTAGCTCAGTTGGTAGAGCATCGGTCTCCAAAACCGAGAGTCGAGAGTTCGAGCCTTTCCGCCCGTGCAAATGGTAATATAAACTATGTTTAAGAAATTGTATTATAACTGTAAGGCATCATACGAAGAACTTGTCTATAAAACGACATGGCCATCCGCTAAAGAACTCACAAACAGTGCGATTATTGTTTTAATGGCTTCCCTATTAATCTCGATAGTTGTGTTCTTGATGGATAAAATTTTCCAGGGAGTAATGACATTTATTTATCCTTAATACTTGGAGATATGGCAGAGTTGGAAAAAAAGTGGTATGTTCTGAAAGCTATTAGTGGAAAAGAGTCAAAAATCAAGGAGTATATTGAAATAGACGCTAGAAACAGTGGTTTGGAGGAATATATATCTCAAGTACTTATCCCAACGGAGAAGGTTGTTCAAATTCGTAGTGGCAAACGTATAGTCAAAGAACGGAGCTATCTTCCGGGGTATGTTCTGGTTGAGGCAGCGCTTGTTGGCGAAGTTAAACAGCGTCTTAGAAGTTGTCCCAATGTATTGGGCTTCCTTGGAGGAATGGATAATCCGACTCCTTTACGCCCTTCAGAGGTGAATCGTATTCTTGGTTCGGTTGACGAGCTTCAAGAAACAAGCGAGGATCTATTTATACCTTTCACAGCAGGAGAATCTGTAAAAGTAATTTTCGGGCCATTTTCCGGCTTTAACGGTATAATTGAAGAGGTTGATAATGCTAAGAAAAAATTAAAGGTCATGGTAAAGATTTTTGGTCGTAAAACGCCAATAGATCTTGGTTTTATGCAGGTAGAGAAGGAATAGGTGAATTGTTACTACCGCTTATTTCCTCTTGCATAGTGTTCACTATAATTTATTTATTAAAAAATGGCTAAAAAAGTTGCTGGAATAATCAAATTACAGATTAAAGGAGGCGCTGCAAACCCATCTCCGCCTGTTGGTCCTGCATTGGGATCAAAAGGTTTAAATATAATGGAGTTTTGCAAACAATTTAATGCCAGGACCCAAGACAAGTCTGGTAAAGTTTTACCGGCGATTATCACTTATTATGCTGATAAATCGTTTGACTTTGTTATTAAAACTCCACCAGTAGCCGTCCAGTTAATGGAAGCTTCTAAGGCGACTAAAGGCTCATCCGAGCCCAATCGTAAAAAAGTGGCTTCTGTTACCAAGAAACAGGTTGCTGAGATTGCTCAGGATAAAATGCCGGATTTGAATTGCTTTACGCTTGAGTCAGCTGCCAATATGGTGGCCGGAACAGCAAGAAGTATAGGGATTACGGTAAAAGATTAAATCCTGATAATCATTTAAAAAAAAGAAGAATGGGTAAACTGACGAAAAATCAAAAGATTGCGGCTTCCAAAATAGAGGCAGACAAAACATATACCCTCAAAGAGGCTTCTCAGTTGGTCAAGGAGATAACCACAACCAAATTTGATGCATCGGTAGATATCGATGTTAGATTGGGAGTGGATCCTAGAAAGGCTAACCAGATGGTTCGTGGTGTTGTGTCACTTCCACATGGAACAGGTAAAGTTATTAGAGTTTTAGCTCTATGTACTCCCGACGTAGAAACCGAGGCTAAAGAGGCCGGAGCAGATTACGTAGGTTTTGAAGAGTATTTAGAGAAGATAAAGGGAGGTTGGACCGACGTAGATGTAATTATAACCATGCCTTCTCTTATGGGAAAACTTGGACCTTTAGGTCGCATTCTTGGTCCGCGTGGATTAATGCCTAATCCTAAGAGCGGTACGGTAACAATGGATGTTCCAAAAGCTGTCAAAGAGGTCAAACAAGGAAAGATTGACTTCAAGGTTGACAAAGCAGGAATAGTTCACACTTCTGTAGGTAAGGTCTCTTTTACAGCCGACGCTATTCGAGAAAATGTTAAAGAGTTTATGGATATGATCTATAAACTTAAGCCGACGTCTGCAAAAGGTACTTACGTTAAGAGCGTTTATCTTTCTAGCACAATGAGTAAAGGTATTAAAATTGATGTTAAGAGTCTTGATGAGATTTAAACTGAAAGATTATGAAAAAGGAAGATAAAACGATTATAATTGAAAATTTAAAGCAGGCTCTGGAGAGTTATACATGCTTTTATCTTATTGATGTGACCGGTCTTAATTCGGAAACAACAAGCAACATAAGAAGAAAGTGTTTTAAATCTGATATAAAACTGACGGTTGTGAAGAATACGCTTCTTCGAAAGGCTTTTGAGCAGATGACGATCGACTACTCGCCTCTCTTTGATGTACTTAAAGGTAATACGGCGATGATGTTTTCGAATGTCTCCAACGCTCCTGCTAAGCTGCTCAAAGAGATTTCAGATAGGAAAACCGGTATACCAGGTCTAAAAGCAGCATTTGTCGAAGAGAGTTTCTATATAGGTGCAGACCAATTAGATGTATTGATAAATGTTAAGAGCAAGAAAGAACTTATTGCCGATGTCGTTGCTTTATTGCAGTCACCGACAAAAAATGTTATTTCGGCCTTGCAATCGGGTGCTAATACCCTGCACGGAGTTTTAAAGACTCTGGGCGAAAGAGATGATTAATTAAACTTTTGAGTAATAACCTAATTTAAATTATAAAACAATGGCTGATTTGAAAGCATTAGCAGAACAAATGGTTAACCTCACTGTAAAAGAGGTCAATGAACTTGCGACTATTCTTAAAGATGAATATGGTATCGAACCTGCTGCAGCTGCAGTAGCTGTTGCAGCTGCCGGTCCTGCCGCTGCAACAGAGTCTGTCGAGGAAAAAAGCTCTTTTGATGTAGTTCTAAAGAGCTTCGGTGCTAATAAACTTCAGGTTGTAAAAGCCGTCAAGGAAGCTTGCGGATTAGGCCTGAAAGAGGCTAAAGACCTAGTAGACGCTGCACCTAGTGTTGTAAAAGAGGGGCTCGCTAAAGGCGAGGCTGAGTCTTTAAAGAAAACTTTAGAAGAGACTGGAGCAGAAGTTGAACTTAAATAACAGATGCCTGCTAGTCAGGTTAATGGTTAAGCAATCTGAAGGTAGGCCCCTTTTGGGGTCAACCTTGGTTTCTTAACCTTTTCGTGTATTTTTATTTTAAGTCCAATTATTACTTCATCATATGCCTTTAATTACTGAAAACCAGAGAATTAATTTTGCTTCCGTAAAGAATCCGATGTATTGTCCGGATTTTTTGGAAGTGCAATTGAAATCTTTCAAGGATTTTTTGCAACTGGATACCCCTCCAGAAAAGCGAAAAATAGAGGGTCTCTATAGAGTTTTTTCTGAAAACTTTCCAATTACTGATACTCGCAATAATTTTGTCCTTGAATTTCTAGACTATTACATAGATCCTCCACGCTACACTATATCAGAGTGTCTTGAGCATGGTTTGACTTATAGTGTGCCTTTGAAAGCAAAGCTTAAACTCTATTGTACCGATCCTGATCATGAAGATTTTGATACAGTTGTTCAGGATGTTTATCTTGGCCCTATTCCTTATATGACAGAGCAGGGAACTTTTGTTATCAATGGTGCTGAAAGAGTTGTAGTATCGCAGTTACATCGTTCGCCGGGAGTCTTTTTTGGTCAGAGCATACATGCAAATGGTACACCACTCTATTCTGCAAGAATTATCCCTTTTAAAGGGTCATGGATTGAGTTTGCAACCGATATTAATAAGGTTATGTATGCTTACATAGACCGGAAAAAGAAGTTGCCTGTTACAACACTTCTTAGAGCTATAGGTTTTGAAAATGATAAAGATATACTTGAGATTTTCAATCTTGCCGACGAGGTTAAGGTTAACAAGACTAATCTTAAAAAATCTATTGGGAGAAAACTTGCAGCGCGAGTTCTTCATACAAGGATTGAAGATTTCGTGGATTCTGATACTGGCGAGGTGGTCTCTATTGAACGTAACGAGGTGATCATTGATAGAGAGACAGTATTAGAGGCAGATCATATTGAGGCTATAATTGAATCAGGTGTAGAAACAATTCTTTTACATAGAGAGAGCATCAATCAATCGGACTACTCTATTATTTTTAATACCTTGCAAAAGGATCCCAGTAATTCCGAAAAAGAGGCTGTATTATATATTTACAGGCAGTTACGTAATGCGGATCCTACCGATGAAGCAAGTGCTCGCGAGGTTATTAATAATCTCTTCTTCTCTGAAAAGAGATATGATCTTGGTGAAGTCGGCCGCTTTAGGGTAAACAGAAAACTAGGTCTTTCAACAGATAAGGATCTTGGAGTTCTTACAAAAGAGGATATAATTGAGATTATCAAATATCTTATTGAGCTTGTTAACTCAAAAGCGATTGTTGATGATATTGATCATCTTAGCAATCGTCGTGTCCGTACTGTAGGAGAACAGTTATCGAATCAATTTGCAGTTGGTTTAGCTAGAATGGCAAGAACTATACGAGAGAGAATGAATGTTCGCGATAACGAGGTCTTCACTCCTACAGATTTGATCAATGCTAAGACTGTTTCTGCCGTAATCAATTCATTCTTTGGAACCAATGCGCTCTCTCAGTTTATGGATCAGACTAATCCTTTGGCTGAAATTACACATAAGCGTCGTATGTCGGCACTTGGACCCGGTGGTTTGTCGCGTGAACGTGCGGGATTCGAGGTTCGAGATGTGCATTTTACACACTATGGACGGCTTTGTCCAATTGAGACTCCTGAGGGTCCGAATATAGGACTTATATCATCATTGTGTATATATGCCAAAATAAACGATTTGGGATTTATAGAGACACCTTACCGAAAAGTGAAAAAATGTAACGTTAATCTTAATAACTCTGAGGTTATATATCTTACTGCCGAAGAGGAGGAAGATTTGGTTATTGGGCAGGGTAATGCACCATATGATGAAAGTGGCAAATTTATACGCGATCGTGTAAAATCTCGTAAGGATGCCGACTTCCCGGTAGTTGATCCTGCCGAAGTTGAGCTAATGGATGTATCTCCACAACAGATTGCCTCAATAGCGGCAGCTCTTATTCCTTTTCTGGAACATAACGATGCCAATCGCGCACTTATGGGATCAAACATGATGCGTCAGGCGGTACCTCTTCTGAGAACTGAGGCTCCTATAATTGGTACAGGCATTGAAGATCAGTTGGTTAAAGATTCCCGTACTCAACTTACTGCCGAGGGTGATGGCGAGGTTACTTATGTTGATTCGTCAACTATTCGTATTAAGTATGACAGAACAGAAGATGAGGAATTTATTAGTTTTGACAAAGCGGAGAAAGAGTATAGAATACCTAAATTTCGTAGAACTAATCAGAACATGACCATCAATCTGCGTCCTCTTTGTGAGAAAGGTGATCGGGTTAAAGCGGGCGAAATTTTGACAGAGGGTTATTCTACCTCTAACGGTGAATTGGCTCTGGGGAAAAATTTACTTGTGGCCTATATGCCTTGGAAAGGATATAACTACGAAGATGCTATTGTGCTTAGTGAGCGAGTAGTTCGAGAGGATATTTTGACATCGATACATGTGGAGGAATTTCAGCTTGAAGTACGCGAGACTAAACGTGGCCTTGAAGAGCTTACAGCCGATATTCCCAATGTTAGCGAGGAGGCTACAAAAGATCTTGATGAGAATGGAATAATCAGAGTGGGAGCTTATGTTACACCCGGTGATATTCTTATTGGTAAGATTACTCCTAAAGGAGAATCAGATCCCTCTCCTGAGGAGAAACTTCTCCGTGCTATTTTTGGAGACAAGGCTGGCGATGTTAAGGATGCTTCCTTGAAAGCTTCTCCCTCTCTTAAGGGTGTTGTTATTGATAAGAGATTATTTTCAAGAGCTATAAAAACTCGAAGTGATAAACTGGCTGATAAGGCTAAGTTGCCGATGATAGATGAGGAGTTTGAGGATAAAATTAAAGAATTGAAAAATATTCTTATTGGTAGATTGATGAAACTTACGGAGAACAAAATTTCACAAGGAGTATGTGACTACATGGGGACAGAGGTTATACCAAAGGGGCTGCGTTTTACAAAGCGCGAACTCGAAAATTTGGATTTCTCTTCTATACAATCAAGTCGCTGGACTACCGATAATCACATTAATACTCTTATAAGTAATCTTATAATAAACTATCTAAGAAAATATAAGGAGTTAGATGCTGAAATGAAGCGTAAAAAATTCGCTTTGACAATAGGAGACGAACTTCCTACTGGTATTATTCAAATGGCTAAGGTATATATAGCTAAAAAACGAAAGATTGGTGTAGGTGATAAGATGGCTGGTCGTCACGGTAATAAGGGTATTGTTTCAAGAGTTGTAAAATCAGAGGATATGCCATTTATGGCCGATGGAACTCCGGTAGATATTGTTTTGAATCCATTAGGAGTACCTTCGCGTATGAATATAGGTCAGATTTTCGAAACTGTATTAGGACATGCGGGAAAGAAACTTGGTATAAAGTTTGCCACACCAATTTTTGATGGGGCCACGCTTGATGATTTGAACGAATGGACTGATAAAGCTGGTTTACCCAGATATGGTAAAACTCAGTTGTTTGATGGAGGAACAGGTGAACCCTTTGACCAGTATGCAACCGTAGGTGTTGCATATATGCTCAAACTTGGCCATATGGTGGAGGATAAGATGCATGCTCGTTCTATTGGACCTTACTCTCTTATTACACAGCAACCATTGGGAGGAAAGGCCCAATTTGGTGGACAGCGATTTGGAGAAATGGAGGTGTGGGCTTTAGAGGCATTTGGAGCATCTCATGTTCTACAGGAGATTTTGACTATTAAGTCTGATGACGTCATTGGACGCTCTAAGGCTTATGAGTCTATTGTTAAGGGCGATCCTATGCCTATTCCGGGAATTCCAGAATCATTGAATGTGCTTCTGCATGAATTACGCGGATTGGGCTTAAGTGTTACTCTTGATTAAGTTTATTTCATCACTTTAAGTCTAAAAGTCATGTTTTTTAAAAAAGATACAAAAGTTAAAAGTAATTTTTCAAAGATTACTATCAGTTTAGCATCACCTGAAGAGATTCTTGCGAATTCAAGCGGTGAAGTGCTTAAGCCTGAAACTATTAACTATCGCACATATAAACCTGATAGAGATGGCCTTTTTTGTGAAAGGATTTTTGGTCCTGTAAAAGATTATGAGTGCCATTGTGGAAAGTATAAGCGTATACGTTATCGGGGAATTGTTTGCGATCGTTGTGGTGTAGAGGTAACGGAGAAAAAAGTACGTCGTGAACGTATGGGACACATCTCTTTGGTTGTACCCGTTGCTCATATATGGTTTTTTCGTTCTTTACCTAACAAGATAGGCTATTTGTTGGGTGTACCTACTAAACAACTTAGTACAATTATCTACTATGAGAGATATGTGGTTATTCAGCCTGGAATCTTCTCTGACTCAGGAACATTAGGTTGTAACAGAATGGATCTACTCACAGAAGAGGAGTATATTGATATTATTGAATCTTTGCCGAAAGAGAATCAATATCTTGAAGATTCGGATCCTAACAAGTTTGTTGCAAAAATGGGAGGCGAGGCGATTATTGAGTTACTTTCAAGCATTGATTTAGATAAACTCTCATTTGATTTGAGGGACAAAGCTGCCAACGACACTTCGCAACAGAGAAAAACAGAGGCGCTTAAACGCCTTCAGGTTGTAGAGTCTTTCAGACAGTCTAAAAACATAAATAAACCGGAGTGGATGATTATGAAGGTTGTCCCTGTAATACCGCCTGAATTGAGACCTCTTGTCCCACTTGATGGGGGGCGTTTTGCCACATCCGATTTAAATGATCTATATCGTCGCGTAATTATTCGTAATAACCGATTGAAGAGATTAATTGAGATAAAAGCTCCTGAGGTTATTCTAAGAAATGAAAAGAGAATGCTACAAGAGGCTGTTGACTCTCTCTTTGACAATTCTAGAAAATCTAGTGCGGTTAAATCTGATGCTAATCGTCCACTTAAGTCTCTTTCAGATTCATTAAAAGGGAAACAGGGACGTTTCCGCCAAAATCTTCTTGGGAAACGAGTTGATTATTCAGCTCGCTCGGTTATTGTTGTTGGACCAGAACTTAAGATGGGAGAGTGTGGTATTCCAAAATTAATGGCCGCAGAGCTCTACAAACCATTTATAATAAGAAGACTTATTGAGAGAGGTATTGTAAAAACTGTAAAATCAGCAAAAAAAATAGTTGATCGTAAGGATCCTGTAATATGGGATATTCTTGAGCATGTAATGAAAGGACATCCTGTTCTATTGAATCGTGCTCCCACACTTCACCGTCTTGGTATTCAGGCATTTCAACCCAAAATGATTGAGGGTAAGGCCATTCAACTTCATCCGCTTGCCTGTACTGCGTTTAATGCTGACTTTGATGGAGATCAGATGGCAGTGCACTTGCCTTTGAGTAATGAAGCTGTCCTAGAGGCGCAAATGCTTATGTTGCAATCCCATAATATTCTAAATCCAGCTAATGGAGCACCTATAACCGTGCCTTCTCAAGATATGGTTTTGGGTTTATATTATATTACCAAATTGCGTAAGGGCGCTAAGGGCGAGGGCCTTGTTTTTTACGGACCTGAAGAGGCTTTGGTAGCATATAATGAGAATAGAGTTGATATTCATGCTATAGTTAAGGTACTTGTTAACGATATAGATGAACAAGGCAACATGGTAAAAAGGCTTGTAGAAACCTCTGTAGGCCGTGTAATTGTTAATGAGATTGTTCCCGCTGAGGTTGGTTTTATCAATAGTTTGATCTCTAAGAAAACTCTTCGTGATTTAATAACAGAAGTTATAAAGAGAGTTGGAATATCTAAAGCTTGTCAGTTTTTGGATGGTATAAAGAATTTAGGTTATGATATGGCTTTCAAGGGAGGTCTCTCTTTTAACTTAAGCGACATCATTATACCTAGTGAGAAAGAGGATTTGGTAGTAAAGGGTAACTTAGAGGTTGATACAATTACCTCAGAGTACAATATGGGACTTATAACCGATAACGAACGTTACAATAAGGTTATAGATGTATGGACTCACGTTAATGAGGATCTATCGAAAGTATTGATGAAGACAATCTCTTCTGACGAGCAGGGTTTCAACTCAGTTTATATGATGCTTGACTCTGGAGCTCGCGGTTCAAAAGAACAAATTCGTCAACTTTCTGGAATGAGGGGTCTTATGGCAAAACCACAAAAAGCCGGAGCAGAAGGTGCTCAAATAATAGAGAACCCAATTTTATCTAACTTTAAAGAGGGTTTGAGTGTTCTTGAGTACTTTATATCTACTCATGGAGCAAGAAAAGGTTTAGCCGACTCTGCACTAAAGACAGCAGATGCAGGATATCTTACTAGACGTCTTGTTGATGTATCTCACGATGTTATCATTACAGATGATGACTGTGGCACCCTTAGAGGATTGGTCTGTACAGCTATTAAAGAGAACGAAGAGATTGTAGCATCGCTCTATGAGAGAATACTTGGTCGTGTATCTGTGCATGATGTTATTCATCCTACTACCGGAGAACTTTTGGTTTCTGGAGGTGAGGAGATTGTAGAGGATATTGCAAAGAAGATTAACGAGTCACCAATAGAGAGTGTAGAGATTCGCTCAGTACTTACTTGTGAGTCAAAACATGGAGTATGTGCAAAATGTTATGGTCGCAACCTGCCTAATGGACGTCTTGTGGAGAAAGGCGAGGCTGTGGGTGTTATTGCAGCTCAGTCTATTGGAGAGCCGGGCACACAGCTTACTTTACGTACATTCCATGCTGGTGGTACAGCCTCTAATATTGCTGCTGATTCCAGATTAGTAGCTAAAAATGACTCAAGAGTGGAGTTCGAGGAGGTTAAGACAGTCGTGGCAACAAAGCAAAGCGGAGATGTTGTAAGGATAGTTATTGGTCGCTTGGGCGAAATTCGTTTTATAGATGAGAATACAGGGATTATACTATCAACACATACTTTACCCTATGGATCAACACTCTACATAAGCAATAAAGATGTGGTAAAGAAAGGAGAGTTGATAGCAGACTGGGATCCGTTTAATGCTGTTATCATTACAGAAGTAGAGGGTTTTGTAAAATTTGAATCTGTAATAGAGAATGTAACCTTCAAGATAGAATCTGATGAATCAACAGGTTTGGAGGAGATTGTTATTATTGAAACCAAAGACAAAGCAAAGATTCCTACAGCATTAATTGTTGATGCTAAGGGAGAGGTTCTTAGATCTTATAATCTACCTGTTGGAGGCCACGTTGTAGTGAAAGATGGACAGGCTCTAAAGGCTGGTGAAAACATTGTAAAGATACCGCGTGTTCAGGGGAAAGCTGGCGATATTACCGGAGGTTTGCCGCGTGTAACTGAGGTTTTTGAGGCCAGAAATCCATCTAATCCGGCTGTTGTATCAGAAATTGATGGAGAGGTACGTATGGGTAAGATAAAAAGAGGTAATCGTGAAATTTCGGTTACTTCCAGAACAGGAGAGGAGAAAAAATATCTTGTTGCGCTATCAAAACAGATTCTGGTTCAGGAAGGTGATTATGTAAGAGCGGGAACGCCTCTTTCGGATGGTGCTATTACCCCTGCGGATATTTTAGCTATCAAAGGACCAACTGCTGTTCAGGAGTATATAGTAAATGAGGTTCAAAGTGTTTATCGTTTACAAGGTGTAAAAATAAACGATAAGCATTTTGAAATAATTGTTCGTCAGATGATGCGTAAAGTGCAGATTGATGAACCCGGAGATACTCGTTTCCTTGAACAACAGATTATTGACAAACTTGTGTTTATGGAAGAGAATGATAAAATCTGGGGCAAAAAAGTTGTAATAGATTCTGGAGATTCCGAGATTTTTATATCTGGTCAGATTGTTACGGCAAGAAAACTTCGTGATGAGAATAGTTCACTCAAGCGTAAAGACTTAAAATTGATTCAGGTACGCGATGCTATACCGGCTACATCTACACAGGTTCTGCAGGGTATAACCAGAGCTGCTCTTCAAACACAAAGTTTCATGTCGGCTGCATCTTTCCAAGAGACAACAAAAGTTCTTAACGAAGCTGCTATTAACGGAAAAACAGATAATCTACTCGGTATGAAGGAGAATGTTATATGTGGTCATCTTATACCTGCCGGTACCGGATTACGTGAGTATGATCGGATCATTGTAGGTAGTAAAGCTGAATATGAAAGAGAGCAGTTAAACAAGTCAAATGTAATTGACTATTTATCTGTCGAAGAGAGTAACGATTGATTTTTTTCTTGATAAAAAAGAGCCCTCCGGAATAAATTACGGAGGGCTCTTTTTATTCCGGCAATCTCTTCCATCCACTTTAAAAATATTTTCGTACTTTCGTTCAACCATATAATTTTTTTTAAAGATGTCTATTTCAATATTATCTATTATTTGTTTAACAATTGTGCTATTAGAATCTATCGCTTTTGTTGTCTTTATTTTCACTTGTAAAAAGGAAAAGATGATTCTAGAAAATCGGTTGATTCAGGAGAGAGAAAATTTTAATTTAAAGATAGTTTTGGAGCAGGAAAAAGCCGAGCGAGAGAAAATATTATTCGAAGAGAATTATCAGAAGGAGCTTATAATCTATGAACAGAGAAGGAAAGATCTTGAAGATTTTTATGAGCAGAGATTATCCGAACAGGATAAAAACTTCAAAGAGAGAAAAATTGACTTAGAGAAGAGACAAACTGAAAATCTTGAGATACTTGAAAGGGAGTGGACTCAGAAGAATGAACAGTTACGTGAGGAGTTTAAGAACATCTCACAACAATTGTTAGAACAGAGAGCTAAATCTCTGGCTGAACAGAATACTACGCAGATGTCTGCCATAATCACTCCATTAAAAGAGACCATAGTAGATATGAAAAAGTCGTTGGACTCTTCTCGCGATCTTTCTAATAAGAATATCTCTTCTCTTGAAAAATCAATAGAAGAGATGATGAAAAGGACGGTAGAGATAGGTAGTGAGGCGGATAAACTATCGTCTGCTTTGAGAAACGAGACTAAGATTCAAGGTAACTGGGGCGAGCTGATTTTAGAAAATATTTTGGAAAAATCGGGCCTTATAGAGGGCGAACATTATGATAAGCAAACTGCAATACGTGATGATGCGGGCCGTACGGTTACAAGTGATGCCGGTAAAAGACTTATTCCAGATATTCTTGTTCATTATCCGGACAATAAAGATGTGGTAATTGATTCTAAATGCTCACTGTCGGCCTATGTTGACTATTGCAATACAGAAGATGACTCTGTTAAGGAGTTAGCATTACAACGGCATCTGGAAAGCATGAAAAATCATGTAAGAGAGTTAGTAAATAAGGATTACAGCTCATATATAAAAGCTCCCAGAGTATCTTTGAACTATGTAATTATGTTTGTACCTAACGAGAATGCTATGCAGCTGGCTTTCTTTAAAGATCCCTCGCTTTGGAGGGAGTCTTTTGAAAAAGGAGTTTTTATTACCAGTGAACAAAATCTTTTGGCGCTATTAAGAATGATACAGCTTGCATGGACACAGGTGCAGCAGGCTAGGAATCAGCGTGAGGTGTTTGATGCAGCAAGGAGACTTCTTGATAGAGTGAGTGATTTTTACTCACGTTTTCAGGAGGTCGGTATGCGAATTTCAAAGGCAAGTGAGATGTTTGTTGAGGCAGATAAAAAATTGAAAACGGGTAGACAAAGTATAGTGGGAGCGACACAAAAGTTGATAAATTTAGGAGCTACTAGCTCGAAAAAACTTCCCAATATAGATGAGGGACTTATATATGAGAGGGATGAAGATGAGTGATTTAAGTGAAAAAGTTTTCAAATAAATATGAATTACGATGAAATTCTGATTGATATCAATCAAGTTTTAAGAGATAAAATGGGTGATAAAAATGTTAGATTACCTAGTGTAATAATTAAACTTTTAAAGAGAATAATTCATCAGAAAGAGATTAACGATCTAATAATAAGCGGAAAGGGAAAGAGAGGGCATGAATTTTGTGAACATGTTTTGGAGAGTCTTGATATAAAGCTCTCCGTGAAAGGAGAAGATAATTTTCCGGATACTTATACAAATGTTTTTGTATCTAATCACCCTTTAGGGGGGCCTGATGGTTTAGCTTTGGCTATGTTGCTTGGAAATAGATACGAAGGCCGGATTAAGTTGTTGGTAAATGATTTGCTTATGAGCATTAAAGTTCTGGCTCCACTCTTTGTTCCCGTGAATAAAACGGGTGCACAATCTAGAGTCTTACCGGATTTGGTCAATAACACCTTTTGTTCAGATAACAATATTCTTATGTTTCCGGCCGGTCTTTGTTCACGAAGAATAAAAGGGGTTATTAAGGATTTACCATGGAGCAAAACTTTTGTTACGAAGAGCATGCAATTCAAAAGAGACATCATACCCATTCGCTTTGAAGGAGCAAACTCAGATTTCTTTTATAGACTGGCCAATATTAATAAAGCAATAGGTTTAAAGTTTAATGTTGCTATGTTATTTTTGGCAGACGAGATGTTCAAAAAAAGAGGAGAAACTTTTAATGTGACAATAGGAAAACCTCTCTCATGGCGTTTTTTTGATAACTCTAAAAGTGCTTCAGACTGGGCTAAATATGTACAGAATATTATATACTCTTTATAATGGTTATATAAATGGAACAGATAATTCAAGCAGTACCCCGTAATCTTTTAAAAGCTGAGTTGATTGAGAGCAGGAGACTTAGAACCACAAACAAAAGTGATAACGAGATATATGTTTTTACAGCTAAACAGGCTCCTAATCTGATGAGAGAGACAGGAAGGCTTCGTGAGATAGCTTTTAGAGACTCAGGGGGTGGAACCGGGCACTCTTTGGATATAGACTATTTTGATACAATGAGTACTCCATATCGTCAGCTTATTGTGTGGAATCCCGAATCGGAAGAGATTGTTGGAGGTTATCGTTTTATTGTGGGAACCGATGCCAAATTTGATTCAAATGGACAGCCTATTTTGGCCACATCTCACATGTTTAATTTTTCAGAAAGATTTATCAAGGAGTATCTTCCTTACACAATTGAATTAGGCAGGAGTTTTGTTACTTTGGAGTATCAATCCTCTAGGAGAGGTGCCAAAAGCCTTTTTGCTCTTGATAATTTATGGGATGGATTGGGAGCACTGATTGTATTAGTACCTGAATTTAGGTTCTTTTTTGGGAAAATGACAATGTATTCCTCTTTACCTGTAAAGTGTCGGGATATGATAAGATATTTTATTTCAATGAATTTTAATGATTCATTAAAACTGGTTCTCCCTAAGAAGCCATTGAATATAGAGAACGATATAGAGCTACTAAATTCGTTATTTTCCGGAAAATCGTTTAAGAAGGATTATAGAATATTGAAATCTACAATAAGAGCAGCCGGATATTCTATTCCTCCACTGATTAACTCCTATATTGGGCTATCACCCACAATGAAATCCTTTGGAACAGCTATTAATGAAAAATTTGGCAATGTGGAGGAGACAGGAATTCTTATCAATGTTAACGAAATTCTTCCGGAAAAACGTTTGCGTCATGTGGATTCGTTTATTATGAATAACCCATTGGTCTTTAAACTAAATATGCTTTTCAAGATTAAACGAATAAAAAGAAAAAAAAAGAGAGAGTCGTGAATGTAATTAGACTGCTGGAAGGCTATTTCCATTAATTTTACGATATAGATCTAATGCATATACATCTGTCATGGCCGATATATAATCAAGAACGGCAAGAATTCTTACATATAAAGAGTTATTTTTAATATCGTATTGGCTTGAAACTCTATCTATCAATAGTGTAGAATATGCTTTATGTGGATATTGAACAGCATTTACCATCAAATTTAAAAGGGTACTAATTATTTGGAATCCCGCTAATTCCACATCTAGAACCTCTTTTGATTTGTAAATCTGATTAATGGAGAGATTACGGCATTGTTTATATGCTTCAGCGGGTTTATCTCTTATGTTTTCTATGAGTGATCCGGGAAACTCCCCTCTTAAAATGTCGTTGTGGTTCTCAATAAAGACTTCCGTACACTCTTTTATAAGTAATCCAATAATTTTTGAACGAAGATATCCTATCTGCTCATTTACATCTCCAACCATATTGCAAATCTTTTTAGCATGATCTTGCTCGTCGTTTTTCAGAAAATTCATCATCATGGATTTAGTTAAGTCTGTAGAGATAAGTTTCAATTTGTGGGCATCTTCCATATCCATTAAAAGATAACATATATCATCGGCGGCCTCAACCAGATATACAAGCGGGTGCCTGACATATTTCAGTGATTCATTCTCTTTGCTTATACGAATTAACCCAAGCTCATCGGCAATTTTTTTAAAATTTTTGGCCTCACTTTGGAAAAAACCGAATTTAGATTTGTTTTTTGCGTATAAAGAGGAGTATGGATATTTGACAATCGACGCTAAAGTTGAGTAAGTGAGGGCAAAACCTCCCTTGCGTCGACCAAGAAACTGGTGTGTAAGTAATCTGAAAGCATTAGCGTTACCTTCAAAGTTAATAATATCGCTCCATAAAACAGGTTGGTTGATGAAATACTCCTTAAGAGCTACTCCTTTTCCCTCTGAAAAATAGGTTGAAATAGCTTTTTCACCTGAATGGCCGAAAGGGGGATTTCCCATATCGTGGGCAAGACAAGCTGCAGAGACTATATTCCCAATCTCGTGAATAAAAGTAGCCGATAGTTGCTTGTTTTGTGAAAGAAGAATTTTAGAAACGTTGTTTCCAAGAGAGCGACCTACACAGGAGACCTCTAGGCTGTGAGTGAGACGGTTATGAACAAAAACACTTCCTGGAAGAGGAAAGACTTGAGTCTTGTTTTGAAGCCTTCTGAAAGGAGAAGAAAAAATTAGTCGGTCATAATCGCGAAGAAATACAGAACGATCGTCAATTTGGCTTACATGAATCTGCTCCATGCCTAACCTTTTATTTGACAGCAAGTTTTTCCAATCCATAAATATTATTTTATTTTTACTCTTCAAAAATATACGATTTGAGCCATTTAATCTAATTTTTGAGAAAACTATAAAAGAATAGTGCCATTATTACTATTTTCGCATTAAATAATTAAATAGAGATGAAAGTCAAGATAATAAATCGATCTAAACATTCCCTACCCTCTTACTCTACAATCCAGTCGGCAGGAATGGATATACGTGCTAATTTGAATAAACCGGTTATTCTTAAGCCCATGGAGCGCTCCCTTATTCCTACCGGCTTATATATTGCTTTGCCAATTGGTTTTGAAGCACAGATTCGCCCAAGGAGCGGCTTAGCCTTAAAAAAGGGTATTACTGTTCTTAACACACCGGGTACAATCGATGCCGATTACAGAGGCGAGATAGGCATAATTTTGATAAATCTTTCTGAGAAAGAGTATAAGATAGAAGATGGTGATAGAATTGCTCAAATGGTAATAGCTAAACATGAACAGATTGACTGGTCTGTGGTTGTATCGCTCGACACTACTGAGCGCGGAATAGGAGGGTTCGGACATAGTGGAATATAAAGAGTAATAAAATGATATGCGTAAAGTCTTGGCTTAGAACTCTTTTTTTTCTGGTCTTTGTCCATACTGCATTCTCTTGTGGAACAATTGCTGATATTAAGGATTATTCTAATAGTGAAAGTGATTTAGATAATAATAGAGGAAAGTTTAATTTTTTCTTTTACGAAGCTTTGAATCAAATTTCTCAATTGAATTACGATTCGGCTTTTGATCTTCTTAAGTATTGTCTTTTAATTGATCCGGAATCGGCTGTAGTTAGATATGAGCTTTCAAAGCTTTACATGACTATAAATGATAAGACTCAGCCGGAAATATTGATGAAAGAAGCGGTGGCTATAGATCCCGATAATTATTGGTATTGGATGTTATTGGCCAATTATTACGAGAAATATAGAGAGTATGACAAATCTATAGAGATATATGAGGCGATCTCTTTGAAGTTTCCATCAAGAACAGATATATTAATTAATCTGATAAACTTATATGGATCATCTTCGAATTATGATAAAATGTTGGCGGCCTTAAATCGGTTAGAGAAGATAGAGGGGAAATCTGAACAAATAACTCTGAGTAAGTTTAATATTTATATTCAAAAAGATCAGCCCGACTCTGTTTATCTTGAGATAGAGAGTCTTATGGAAGAGTACCCTAATGACAGCCGCTATTCAGTTCTTCTTGGTGAATATCTTATTTTTAACGGCAGAGAGGAGGAGGCTTTAAAGCTTTTCATGGAGAATTTGGAGAAAACTCCGTCTGATATTAATTCACGCCTAGCACTTTTAGATTATTATAGTACAAAAAGAGAAGACTCTTTGTTATTTGATCAGATTGACTATCTCTTTAGTATTCCGGAAACCGATTTTGAATTAAAACGTCAGGTGTTAAGTACTTTAGTGGCTACAGCGGCTACTCGTTATATAGACTCTGATCGGATAAGCGAAAAATTCCAGATAGCATTAAGTGGGGAACAGAAAGATGCATCTATAGCAGAGATGTATGCAGGATTTCTAATATCAGAGGGGGATGATATAAATCTTTTAACACCAGTTTTTAGACAGATTCTTGATATAGAACCGGACAATAAATGGGCCATATTGAATTTGTTGGATAGAGCAATTCATGACAGCCAGAGAGATGAGATAATACGACTTGGCTCTTTAGCGGTACTATACACTCCCGAAGAGCTCGCTTTTTACTATTATATTGCCGTGGCCTATAGTCAAAAACAGATGTTAGACGATGCTATAGCCACTATTAAAAAAGGGTTAGGACAAAAAAATTTTGAATCTGATAACAATGTTATATCAGCACTGTTTACTCTTCTTGGAGATATTTATTATGAAAGTGCAAAATATGATAGTTGTTTCGAGGCATACGATTCGGCTATAATATATAATAGTCAGAACTATTCGGCAATGAATAATTACGCCTATTTACTTTCACAGCATAATGGAGATTTAGATAAAGCAGAAAAGATGAGTCTGGCTACAATTATTGTAGAGTCAAATAATTACACCTATCTTGACACTTATGCTTGGATATTATTTAGGAAAGAAAAATATGAAGAGGCAAAAAAATATATAGATAGAGCACTTGAAAATGGTGGAGATAAGAATCCGGATATTCTTGAACATAGCGGAGATATATATTATATGTTGGGTTATTTAGATAAAGCTCTTTCTTTTTGGAATGCTGCCGTCTCTTGTGGTAATAATTCGGAAAAGTTGCATAATAAGATTAAGCAAAAATCTATTATTAAGTGATGAAGAGTAGAATCAGATTGACATTGTGGTTTGTTTTAGCCACGTTTATCTTAATTGGATGTCGTTCTATTAGAGGTGTTCAGGAGAGCGAGAAAAAAGCTGTAACCAGAGAAAACAGAGTTCAAAAATTGATGGTTTCTCCACCTTTTTCTGATTTATCAGCAAAAATTGTTGTTGCTTCACAATCAAAAATGATTTCAGGGCAACTAAGAATGCGCTGGGATAAATCTATTCAAATAAGTATATCCGCTTTGGGTATGGTAGAGTTGGGACGGTTGGAATTTTTAACAGATAAGGTTGTTGTTATAAACAGGATAAATAGGACATATTCAGAATTGTTCTATTCAGATATTCCCTACTTTACAGATTTTGATCTGGACTATTACGTTATTCAATCACTTTTATGGAATAGACTATTTGTGTCGGGAGAGAGAGATATATCAAAGGCTTTGAAATCTATAATCTATTTGTCCCTTCAAACAAGAGAAGATATCCTTTGTATGGATAGATTATCGGGATTCCATTTTTTGATAAATAGCGAAAATAATCTTGTCGGTACTTTTAGAAAAACTTCCTCATATCAGTTCGATATAAAATATGGCGATTTTGACAATATCAACAGATCGTTTTATTTTCCTAAACAATGGCTGGTGTCAATTACAATTGCAGATACAATATTTTCTGTAGAGGCTAATTTACAGAGCCTATCGGTAGAAAAAGGAGAATGGGTGTCAGAGACTAAAGTTAATAGTCGCTATTCAAAAATTACTTTGAAACAAATGTTAGAATCAGTAATAGAAATATTATGAGTAGAGATATTTTAAAAATCTGTTTAAATGCATGTTTAGTTCTTTTTTTCATAATGTCATCAACTATAGCTCAAACTACTCAAGAAAAAATTGAGCAAATGAGGATTAGAAGAACGGAATTAGAAAAACAGGTAAAAGCCTCAGAAGAGCTATTAACGTTGACAGACAGGGATATAAGCAGCAAGGTTAACTCTTTGTCGTTAATATCGGCACAACTATATGAGAGAAGAAAGTTGCTGGAGAGCACTAAAAAAGATATTCAAACACTTACTCAAGATTCTGTAAAATTGGAAAAACAGTTAATTGTTTTACAGGATGAATACGAGCTCTGTAAAAACAGATATGCTCAGGCTTGTAGGTTTTTTCAACATCAGAGTCACTCTTTTAATAGTGTAATGTTTCTTTTTGCAGCCGATAATTTTAAACAGCTAACACGTCGTTTCAGATATATAAAGGAGTACTCCGGTTCTGTTGAGAACTTGGCAGAAGAGATAGTGAGAAAACAGGTTCAGATTACCGATAAACAGCAAGAGATTGCAGTTCTTAAAGAGGAGAAAATAGCTCTTAAAATTTCTCAGAGTGTTATTGAGAGCCAGTTAGCTACCCAAGAGGTTTTTCAGCAAAAAATTATTTCAGACCTTCGCAGTAAGAGTTCTTCTTTGAAAAACGATATTGCCAAGCGTCAAAAAGAGATGAATTCTCTGAGTCAGGAAATTGACAGACAGATAGCTCAGGCGCTAAAAGAGGAGTTAGAGAGAGAGGAAGCCATACAAAAAACGGAAACTCATACACAAACTCTACGTAGACAGGAAAAAGATATTAAGCTTACCGGCAGCTTTGAAAACAATAAAGGGCGTCTTCCTATGCCGATAACCGGACCTTATCTTATAGTAGGAAATTTTGGTCTTCATAATGTTGCAGGAATGAAAGAGATAAAACTAACCAATTTAGGTATTGATATTCAAGGAGAGAAGGAGGCTAAGGCAAGGTCTGTATTTGATGGTATAGTTACAGCTGTCTTTCAACAGGGGAAAGGATTAATTGGAGTTCTTATTCGTCATGGAGAGTATATTTCGGTATATTGTAACTTTAGTCGTGTTGGGGTTAAAAAGGGGGATAATATTAAAACAAAAGAGATTATAGGAGATATACAATTAGACGAAACGGGACGAACTCTATTGCATTTTGAGTTGCGAAAAGAGACTACAAAACTGAATCCCAGTGATTGGTTAGAGAATTAATTATTCCTCAATTGTAGCTCCATCAAGCAGATTGATATATGTAGGTATAGCCTCGTTGAGCTCTGCAAGAAGGATAAATTCGTCTGCCGTATGTGAGCGCGAGGATTCTCCGGGTCCAATTTTAAACGATGGGAATGGGAATAGTGATTGATCTGATATTGTAGGTGACCCATACGGGGTCAGACCCATATTAATGGCTTTTTTTATAATAGAATGTTCCGGATCAATTCTGGAGGAGTTTAAATGAAAAGATCTGGCTTTTACACTACACCATTCGGGTAATATTGATTGTATCTGATCGAAAATCTCTCTGTTAGTGTACAATTCGTTGCTTCTTACATCTACTGTAAGATTGCAAATATCAGGAATAACATTGTGTTGAGTACCGGCTTGTATTATAGTCACAGTCATTTTTACAGATCCCAATATAGGAGAAACTTTCTGAAAACGGAATCTTTTAATTGTCTCGATAACCTTTACAGCTCTATATATTGCGTTTATACCCTCATCTCTGGCTGCGTGTCCGGATTTGCCTGAAACCTCAATATCAAGCACCATAAGTCCTTTTTCTGCAATTGCAGGCCTCATACCTGTTGGTTCACCCACAATTGCTAATGAGATTGGCGGTAGTAAAGAGATCATAGACCTAGCTCCGCCTTCGCCTGAAATTTCCTCTTCGCATGATAACATAAATAGCAGGTTATAGGGCTGTCTTTTAGAGTCAAGATAGCAGAAAGTTTGAATAAGAGAGACTAGAGCTCCACCAGCATCATTGCTTCCAAGACCGAATAGCGAACCATTCTCTATTATCGGCGTGAATGGATTTTTTGTCCATCCGTGTACCGGTTTAACAGTATCTATATGGGAGTTTAACAGAAGATTAGGCCTAGTACTCTCTTGAGAGCGACCATAACAGAGTAGATTTTCGCCTTTCCTTATAGGAGTATATCCCATGCGCTGAAAAAAGTTCTCTATTATATCTGTTGCTTTAGATTCGCTACGGCTTATGGATGGAGTAGCTATAAGCTTTTTTAGTAGTTCAAGCGCTTGCTGAGTAAGAGTATTTACATCCATTAAGGTTTTTTTTTAACAAGACAAATATATATATAATCACATAATTATCGCTAACTTCGCATGAACTATCTTGAAGAAATGATAACGTTAGAACAAATAAAAGATGTAGTTGAAAGAGGTAAGGCTCTAGAACGCGACCTAAATATTGATGGGAAAAGAATAGAGGTAGAGGAGGAGCAACTTAGAACACAAGCCCCGGGTTTTTGGGATGACCCTAAAAAAGCAGAAGCTCAGATGAAAAAAGTTAAGAGTCTACAGGGCTGGATAGATGGGTATGTGATTATAAATGATCTTATTAAAGAGTTATCTCTTGCTTTTGATTTTTACAAAGAGAATATTGTATCAGAGAGAGAGGTAGATGAATTATACAATAAGATAATTAATGCTTTGGATACTTTAGAGATGAAGAATATGCTTTGCGAAGAGGCAGATCAGATGGATTGTGTAATAAAAATCAACTCCGGTGCAGGTGGAACGGAGAGTCAGGATTGGGCCTCAATGCTTATGCGTATGTATATGAGATGGGCGGAGTCTAACAATTATAAGCTTACGGTAGCAGATTTACAGGATGGAGACGAGGCTGGTATAAAATCTGTAACAATGGAAATTATTGGCCCATACGCTTACGGATATTTAAGGGGAGAGACTGGAGTTCATCGTTTGGTTCGGGTTTCTCCTTTCAATGCCCAAGGAAAGCGGATGACCTCTTTTGCTTCTGTTTTTGTTACGCCTCTTATTGATGATTCAGTAGATGTAGAGATTAATAGTGCTGCTATTACTTGGGATACATTCAGAAGTGGTGGTGCAGGCGGTCAAAATGTAAACAAAGTAGAATCGGGAGTTCGCTTGAGGTACCAGTTCAAAGATCCTTATACAGGCCGTGACGAGGAGATTCTTATAGAGAACACAGAGACCCGTGATCAGCCTAAGAATAAGGAGCGTGCTATACAGCATTTGCGTTCTCAGTTGTATGATAGAGAGATGAAACACAGATTGGAGGAGCAATCTAAAATTGAAGCCGGAAAAAAGAAGATAGAGTGGGGTTCTCAGATTCGTAGTTATGTTTTTGACGATAGAAGAGTAAAGGATCACCGTACAAACTATATGACATCTGATGTTAACGCTGTTATGGATGGTGAACTTGAGGGTTTTATAAAAGCTTTTTTAATGATGTCATCTGCCGATAATAATATTAAATAATATAGATATGGCACAAGAGATAGAGCGGAAATTTCTTGTAAAAGATCAGAGCTATAGATTATTAGCCTATGATAAATATAATATTAAGCAGGGGTATATAGCTAATGAAAATGGACGTTCTGTACGTGTTAGAATTACTGATACAGAGGCTGTTTTGACAATAAAAGGCCCTTCAAATAGTAGGGGGATTAGTCGATATGAGTGGACTAACTCTATTAGTTTTGATGATGCAAGAGATCTGTTAAAACTGTGTCAAGGTATTCTTATTGAGAAAGTGCGTTTTCTGGTACGTTCAGGAGAACATATTTTTGAAATAGACGAATTTATAGATAGAAATAGAGGACTAGTTATTGCTGAGGTGGAGTTGAGGTCTGAGCAAGAGGCCTTTATTAAGCCAGATTTTATCGATAGGGAGGTTACGGGCGATAGAAGATATTATAACGCTTATTTGGCTCGTACACCTTTTGACAGGTGGATAATTTAAGACATGTATCGTTTTTTCTGTATAGGCCACAACACAAAAGCTCCAATAACAGCAGCTGTGAGAACTCCAGCCGTATTTGCTATAAAATCGAGCCATTCGGCACTTCTGGTCTCTGTAAGATATTTTTGGCCAAGTTCCATAACTCCACCAAACAGTATTGGAAAGATTATGATGATAATCAGATTGCTGATTTTTGGGAAACAGTTATTATTTTTACCATGTTCAAACCACAACAACAACTCGAAAAACAGATAGAGGAAAAAATGGGCTATTTTGTCAGATAATTTAAAACTCTCTATATTACTTTGAGGGGTATTAATCAGAGATAATAGAGTTATAGCCAGAATTGCCAAGATAGATAGGGGATACTTTTTAAAAACTCTTATCATAATATAAATAGAACTGCAAAAATAGCTTTATAAGATATTAAAAGCAAGATATATCATGAATAAATATTATGTGGAAAGATTTTTTTTATTTCTCAAAATCAGATAGAAGAGCGATTATAATTTTAATCTTGCTTATAACTGCTACCATAGTTATTAAGTGGAGGGTAAGAGAAAACAGGGATGAAGAGTTAGACTTGTCATCTTTAAACCGGGAATATTTGAGTAGTATTGGCGATTCACTGTGTAGTGCCGCCAAGTGGCCTGAAAATAGATCATACAACAATCCGGAACCTGTTGTTTTGGATTTTTTTGATCCTAATAAAGCAGATTCCATAGAGTTGATACGATTAGGGTTACCGCCCAAAGTGGTACGTAACATAATCAAATATAGAATTTCAGGAGGCGTTTTTGTAGAACCTGGCGATATGGCTAAAATATATGGATTGTCAGAAGATCTGTTTTCTCATATTGAGTATTATATAAAAATAGAGGCTAATTCTTCCCGTAAATCCTCTCCGGATAGTATATTGATACCAACAAAGAGAAGTGAGTTTGAGCAAACAAAAGAGTTTATGCCGAGTAAATTATATCCAAAAGTGAAAAAAATCAGTAAGGGAGAGGTGGTGGATATAAATGATGCAGATACCTCTGCTTTGATGACAATTCCCGGAATAGGAGCGGGTTATGCCCAAATGATTATAAACTACAGAAAAAAACTTGGTGGTTTTGTTAATACCGAACAACTGTTGGAGATTGAAAATCTTCCGGATTCTTTGTTAGAATGGTTTGTTGTAATAGATACAGTTACAACACCTATATATATTAATAGAGCCACAGTACAACAGCTAAGAAGTCATCCATATCTGAATTTTTATCAGGCAAGAGTGATAGTTGAGCACAGAAACCAAAATGGCAAAATAAAAAGTCTTGTCCAGCTCTCATTATATAATGAGTTTACCGGACAAGACTTAGAAAGATTATCGCCTTATATATGTTATGATTAAAATCTACTATTTATATCCAGCAACAGTAGCAATTTTTTCGGGAATATCAATATTGTCCATTCTTCCGGTAAAATTTTCAGCACCTGTTCCAATTGCAAAAATAGGAACATATACACCTGAATGAGAACCGGATGACCAACTTATCTGAGCTATTTCATTGAGAATGTTAACTGCAAGATCAGATAGCTTATCAACTTTGTAATATAGTTCCTGTTTTTCAACTACTTTCCCTGTACCAAAAGTTTCATTGTAAGCAGCTTTAAGTCTTTCGGTTTGTCTTTGGTTAAGCCTTACTTTATCCCAGAATCCAAAATTCTCTTTTAGCTCTTCCTGAATCTCTTCCCAACTAAGAGATCTCTTATAGTTGTTACTTAAAATCTGTAAATGGCGGGTAAAAGCATCCTCACTCATCTTTTGATGTTGTAAAACTTTTAGATTAAGCCTAGTCTCACCAATACCAAGACCGAAGCCTCCGGTTTC
>DASRNO010000080.1:0-2239 GCA_035647375.1 Bacteroidaceae bacterium | reverse complement strand
ATACAATCAGCAAAAGCCATGCGGCCTATTGTTTTTAGAGTAGTTGGTAATGTAACGATTTGTAGTTTTACGCAACTCGCAAAAGCATGACTCCCAATAGCTGTTAAACGGTAGGAAGAGTTATTGATAATAACTTGGAGCAATTACTCAAAAAGAATTCGGGAATCTCAGTTATGCTTTCAGGAATATTAATACTCTCTAACTGCGCACTATAATAAAAAACACCATCCTCAAGAGTTTCTAAACCCTCGGGTAAAACAACAGATTTAAGATATTTGCTACCCTGAAAAGCATAAAACCTAATGGATTTAACTGTAACGGGAACAGTGTAAGAGGTATTGGATCTCTTTTGAGGATAGGAATATAGATTCTCCATACCATAATCGAACAACACACCATCAACACTCTTTAAAGAGGTATTAGAAGCAGGAACATTTATAGCTTCTAAATTTTCGCAAAAAGCAAACGCCAAAATATTGGCAGAACTTAATGTGGCAGGTAGAGTTATGAAGGTAAGTTTATCACACATAGCAAACATGGCTACACCCAAAACATTATCTTCCGTTTCAAATTCACCAATTTCGGGATTTTCAAAATAGATACCCCCACCTGCAACAATAGAAGCACCAGACAGATCTAAAGTCCGCAAATTACCAGCCGTAGAACCACCATTTATATCAGATCCGGCCATCTCACGAAGAAAGAGAATATCATCACCATTCAGATAACCAGTAACAGTAAGATCGGTAATACTGTTCTTATCGGTAGCATCAATATATGAATAGAGAGTACCGGCAAGTGCAACATCTATTTCAATAAACATCGGTTCAACGTATGGAGGCTCCTCCTCCTCCTCTTCTACTTCAAATTCTATTATTTGAGAAAAATCATTCCAACCATCTGAGTTACTGTAAGCATAAAACGAACCCTCCGGTACATAAAGAACAATATTATAGTCTATATTCATCCAGTTATTATTAAACGGCATAATATGGTCAGAATTATGATACATCTTTAATTCTACCAATTGTCTACAATTCCAAAATGCCCAATCTTCAATGGTAGTAACGGTTGACGGAATAGCAATAGATTCCAAACCGGAATTCTTGAAACAACCATCTTCTATGGTTGTTAAACCAGGTGATAATGTAAGCGATCTTAACTCTATACAATCAGCAAAAGCAATGCTACCTATTGTTTTTAGAGTAGTTGGTAATGTAACAATTTGTAGTTTTACGCAACTCGCAAAAGCATGACTCCCAATAGCTGTTAAACCGGTAGGAAGAGTTATTGATGATAACTTGGAGCAATTACCCAAAAAGAAATCGGGAATCTCAGTTATGCTTTCAGGAATATTAATGCTCTCTAACTGCTCACTATAATAAAAAACACCCTGTTCAAGGGTTTCTAAACCCTCGGGTAAAACAACAGATTTAAGATATTTACTACCCTGAAAAGCGTAAGACCTAATGGATTTAACTGAAACGGGAACAGTATAAGAGGTGTTGGATCTCTTTTGAGGATAGGAGTATAAATTCTCCATATCATAATCGAACAACACACCATCAACACTCTTTAAAGAGGTATTAGAAGCAGGAACATTTATAGCTTCTAAATTTTCGCAAAAAGCAAACGCCAAAATATTGGCAGAACTTAATGTGGCAGGTAGAGTTATGGAGGTGAGTTTATCACACATAGCAAACATGGCTACACCCAAAACATTATCTTCCGTTCCAAATTCACCAACTTCGGGATTTTCAAAATAGAGACCACCACCAGCAACTATAGAGGCACCGGAGATATCTAAAGTACGCAAATTACCAGCCGTAGAACCACCATTTTTATCAGATCCGGCCATCTCACGAAGAAAAAGAATATCATCACCATTCAGATAACCAGTAACAGTAAGATCGGTAATACTGTTCTTATCGGTAGCATCAATATATGAATAGAGAGTACCGGCTTCTGTTATAACAATAGGATTCGCAAAACTGTTATTATTACTAACAAACAATAATAACGTTAACAAAACAAGTTTGATAAATTGTAAAGGTTTCATAACTCTCTTTATAAACCTATCTGCTCCCAAGGATAGAGTTAATATTGTTAAAAGTGTAGGAACCGAAGATTTTTACTTAATTGTTTTTTATGAAATCACAATAATGTACGGACAAAACACACAGAGTTTCAGCTATTTAAATCCCAATTTAAGTAAATCAACGACACTTATATTTTATAT
>DASRNO010000079.1:0-2359 GCA_035647375.1 Bacteroidaceae bacterium | reverse complement strand
GATTTAGGATTATTTTTTTCTGCTTACGGCGTAACGGTTCATATATTTATCAACACGACCAGCTGTATCAACCAGTTTGGATTTACCGGTAAAAAATGGGTGTGAGCTATTTGAAATCTCTAATTTGAAAAGAGGATACTCTTTTCCCTCAAACTCAATTGTCTCTTTTGTAGTACAAGTTGAGCGGGAAAGAAAACACTCGCCGTTTGACATATCCTTGAAAACAACAGGACGATAATTGTCAGGGTGAATACCTTGTTTCATATTGCTATATTTTTGTTTTTAACTATACAAATTTGTTAGAAAACTATAGTGGTGTAAAATCCACAGAAAGTTTTCGAGGTGCAAATTTAGCTCATTTCTTAATTATACGCAAAAAAAGCGAGATGTTTTTTGTGTTATTGTTAGAATGTATTTTTTAATTGGGAATTCTCTTGGTCTGCTAAGGGTAAAGGGACTATTACTCTTGTCATCTCTATTCGATGAAAAAACTGTCGGTTTTTTTAAGCCCGGTAACAGTGTAATATTTAGTGATTTGTCCACGTATTTTTATTTTTTCTCCTAACAATTTGGAATTATCCTTAAGATTTAGTGCTTTTCTGATTTTACTGCCTGAAAGAAGCTCTATAGGAACGCAATATGAAATATTTGATTCATTAATACTATCGGCAAGCAGAATGTTAGATGCAATATCAGTAGGAACTGTGAACGAAACTCCTGTTTTTATGGATTTGCTTACTGTTCCTACAATATATCCTGTAATCCAAACTTTTTTACCCGCATTTATAACGGAGTCTCTTAGAGAATCGGCGAATAAAATTGTTTGGCTTATGGATAGTGGATGAGAAATAGATCCCATAACTGTATCGTGAAAAAAATCGATCTCATTGTAATTAATTCCGAGATTATTAACGTTAGAGTCATCTTCCGGCCAATTGGGGGGAGAGCAAGAGAGTGGAGATAGTAATAATAACAGGAGAATAGCAAGGGAAAAAACATTGCAAGTGTTAAAATATATTTTCTCTCTCCTCATGCTCTTCGTGGTAAAAATAGTTTGCATGGTAAAAATATTTAGTTTGAAAGGCCAAATGTAGCGAAATGTACTAACTTTAGCAATAGCAAATAGAAGAAGAGATTGAAAATGACAATAAGCGTAAATTAATACAACTTTTATATGGGCTAAATGCGCAAAAAATAAAAAAATGCCTAACTTTGCACACCTATAATTAAGGGCCGATCGTAAGGGTGTTTCTGGAAGCGAATGAACTTTTTCAGATACTTTCAGATAAAAGATTGTTCAACATAATTTTTTCAATATGATAAACTATAAGGATCTGGGTTTAGTGAATACCCGTAAAATGTTTGCTGCGGCAATAAAGGGAGGCTATGCTATTCCTGCTTTCAATTTTAACAATATGGAGCAGTTACAAGCTATAATAATGGCCGCTGCCGAGACTAAATCGCCTGTTATTTTGCAAGTGTCAAAAGGTGCCAGAAATTACGCTAACCAGACTTTGCTCAGATATATGGCAGAGGGTGCCGTGGAATTTGCTAAAGAGTTGGGCTGCGTAAAACCAGAGATAGTGTTGCATTTAGATCATGGAGACTCTTTAGAAACATGTAAATCGTGCATAGATATGGGCTTTTCGTCTGTTATGATTGATGGATCTCATTTTCCTTTTGACGAGAATGTGGCTCTTACAAAAAAAGTGGTTGACTATGCTCATAAGTTTGATGTTACAGTGGAGGGAGAACTTGGTGTGTTGGCTGGCGTAGAGGATGATGTTGTCTCAGAAGAGAGTCATTATACAAAACCGGAAGAGGTGATAGAATTTGTAACTCGTACTGGTGTGGATTCTTTGGCTATATCTATTGGAACTTCTCATGGAGCATTTAAATTTACTCCTGACCAGTGTACTGTAGATCCGGTTACCGGCCGTTTAGTTCCACCTCCTTTGGCATTCGATGTGTTGGAGGCTGTTGAGGAAAAACTCCCCGGTTTTCCTATTGTTTTGCATGGAGCATCGTCTGTTCCACAAGAGGAGGTTGATATTATAAATAAATATGGCGGTTCATTGAAAGCAGCTGTGGGTATACCTGAGGATGAGTTAAGAAAAGCAGCTAAAAGTGCTGTATGTAAAATAAATATAGATTCTGATAGCCGCCTGGCCATGACCTCTGCAGTTCGTAAGGTTCTTGCCGAAAATCCGGAAGAGTTTGATCCAAGAAAGTATATGGGTCCGGCACGCGAGAATAGTAAAAAGCTTTATATTCATAAAATTGTAAATGTGTTAGGCTCTGATGGAAAGATAGCTTGATTTTATTTATATTTATTCCATATTAAAGGGGCATGCCGATC
>DASRNO010000078.1:0-2796 GCA_035647375.1 Bacteroidaceae bacterium | reverse complement strand
ATATGATTCAGCGCTATTCTTCTGTTTGCTTAGAGAGAGCGGTAAACGAGTTCGCCTCTTTGCCCGGAATAGGCCGTAAAACAGCATTAAGGCTTGTTTTGCATCTGCTGAATCAGCCTGTTGATAGAGTAAAACAGTTTGGAGAGATTATTTCTTCTTTAAAAAAAGAGATACACTATTGCAGGCTTTGTCATAATATATCAGACACTGATGTTTGCGCTATTTGTGCCGATTCGGGACGCGATTTTTCTATGGTATGCGTTGTAGAGAATATACAAGATGTTATAGCTATTGAGAACACTATGCAGTTCAAAGGCGTGTATCATGTGTTGGGTGGTATTATTTCGCCAATGGATGGAATAGGGCCGTTTGATTTACATATAAACAGCCTTCTGGAGAGGGTGGAGAGAGGCGGCGTGAATGAGGTTATTTTGGCATTAAGTCCAACTATGGAGGGCGATACCACTAATTTTTATATCTCCAAAAAACTTGATTTGGAAAAGGTTGTTTTGAGTGTAATCTCCAGAGGCGTATCTGTAGGGAACAATATTGAATATGCTGACGAGATCTCTTTGGGAAGATCTATTTTGAATAGAACTCCTTTTGTATAACGTAACAGCATTTTTAAGATGATAATAAAGAGAGTTGTTAAACTTATCAGAATAGAGATTGTTGTTATGTTTTTAATTGCGGGAATAGTAATTCTGTTTTTTGAGACCGGATTACTTTTGGGTGGAACTGTAACAGACGCTTCTGTTATTTATATAGCCGAAGTTTTGGCTGTATTAATGGCGTTGGGGCTTATACCTATCACCCTAAAAGGATGCAAAATTGTTCTTAAACGTTTAAAGAAAGAGGATATTGAGAGTAGAATTGTATGTTACAGAAATTGCGCTCAGCTTAGAGTGTTTGCTTATGCGATTTTTATATTGTACAGTCTCTTTCTATATTACCTTACAGATAGAGACACCGGTCTTTATTGTGCTATTATAGGGGCTGTTTTTACTGCATTTATTTTTCCGACAAAAGTAGGAGTAGAGAACTATATAGAGCAGGAAGAAGAGTGATTAATAATTGTTATCGGAACGAAGGTATATTGTGATAAGCGTAATTATTGTAAATTATAATGTTAAGCACTATATTTCTCAGTGCCTTAGATCTGTTGAAAGATCGATTTTTCCCGGCGAATCAGAGATTATAGTGGTTGATAATGCATCGTCAGATGGTTCCGCCGATTATATTGAGTCATTATTCCCAAAGGTAAAATTAATACGTGCCAAAGAGAATCTGGGTTTTGCCAAAGCTAATAATCTTGCAGCACAAGAGGCTAAGGGAGAGTATCTTCTGTTTCTTAATCCAGATACAATTGTATCGGAGGATACGTTGGGTGCATGTGTCGCTTTTTTGGAAAGTAATTCGAAAGCTGGCGCTATAGGAGTACAAATGCTTAACAGCGATGGAAGTTTTGCTCCGGAATCGCGTAGATCTTTGCCTACACTTTTTGTGTCGTTTTGTAAAATGTCTGGTTTATGTAGACTCTTTCCAGAATCTAAAAGATTGGGCCGATACTATCTTGGATATCTGGATAGGAGGGATAAAAATAGAATAGAGGTGGTGTCGGGGGCCTATATGATGTTGAGAAAAAAGCTATTTAATACTATAGGTGGTTTTGATCAAGCCTTTTTTATGTATGGAGAAGATATAGATCTTTCATATAGAATACTTCAGGAGGGTTATCAGAATTGGTATTTGCCAGCTAAGATAATACACTACAAGGGCGAAAGCACGGTAAAGACTTCTTACAGATATGTGAAAACATTCTACGATGCAATGCTTATATTTTACAATAAGCATTATAGAAAATATAGTAGATTTCTATCTGTTATAGTACATATTGTGGTTGTATTACAGGCAGTAGCCTCTTTTTTAAAAAATAATATATTTCATTCCCGACACGCTAAGGCTCTGACAGGGCAGGAGAGAAAAAATTTTGTGGTTTTAGGAAGTGTTGCGGTTATAGATAGGGTAGAGGCATTGCTAAAAAAGTATTATCCCGGTAGTAATAATATATTTATAGAGAGCAGTCACTTCTCTTTTCCTAATGGTCATTTAGATATTGATATTGATTTATCGAATTACCATTATGTAGTTTATGATGTGGATTCTTTCTCTTACAGATGCATTATAGACGCTATGGCACTGACTATCGGTAACAATCTGGGACTTGCTACCTATTCATCCTTAACAGGAGCATTGATTACTAAACAGGAGATTATAATATGATAAAGTATGGTTGGTTAAATAATTCCGAGATTTCTCTTAGGGCTCCTGAGCCGGAAGATCTTGATATTCTTTATGCTATGGAGAATGATACATCTATCTGGATGGTCTCTTACAATGCTGTTCCATATTCCAGATATCAACTTAAAAAATATATTTCAGAGTCGTCGCACGATTTGTATACAGACCGCCAGGTACGCTTTATGATAGAGAGAGTAGCGGACAGAAAAGTTTTGGGATGTATTGATCTAACTGATATAGAACCTTTACATGCCAGAGCACAGATAGGAATTGCAATATGTTCCGAGTATAGAAATCAAGGAGTGGCTAAAATGGCTATCTCTCTGCTTTGCGATTATAGCCAAAAGTGTCTTCGTTTGCATCAGCTCTTTGCAATTGTGCCACTAAACAACATCTTAAGTGAGAGATTGTTTTCTGCTTGTGGGTTTGTAAAATCAGCTACTCTTAAAGATTGGCTTTGGAATGAAAGCGAATATCAGGATGCCTGGATATTTC
>DASRNO010000077.1:0-33255 GCA_035647375.1 Bacteroidaceae bacterium | reverse complement strand
ATGTATAATCGATTGTATATATGTATTCTACAGTCGTTGACAATGTTACATTAGTGAATTGGTTGTAGGGTAAATTGAAAAAAGCTGGTTGAGCTAGTATACAAATCTATATTAGTTTGATGGAATAAAATAAAAAACCCTCTCTTATTATACAAATGTAAACAAAAGAGGGAGTAGTTATTAAATTTCTATAGGGATTCAATATTCTATGAGAATATCATTGTTCATGCAAAATTTTGTAAACTAATTCAATAATCATACCCTCACCTGAATTACCTGAAAATTCTACTCCTTTTGATCTGGCATCACAATAACGTATTTCGCTAAGAATTCTCATAACATTGCGTGCGGAATAATTTTTCATGGCTATTAGGTAATCCTTGGCGGCCCAAGGAGAGTTAAAACCCAATTCTAAGGCTATTCCCGCCTCTGTTTTATTGGGGGCATAATAGGCTAGCATTAAATTTGAAAAAAACGAAAAAATAGAAGCTGTAACCAATTGAATCGGATTGGCCCTGCTATTTTTATCAAAATAAGCGGCAATCTGATAGGCTTTACTACTATTTTTATTTACTAAGGCATTGCGAAATTCAAATATATTGAACTCTTTGCTAATTCCTATAAATGTTTCAACATGTTTGGGAGTAATTACTTTAACTCTATTATCGGAGAGCGAGATAATCAGTTTGTCCAACTCTCTAGTTAATCGGTTTAGATTGGAGCCAATCTGTTCAACAATTATCTGAACGGCTTTATTCTCTATGCTTAACTCCTTAAGCATCAGATAGTCTGAGATAAAAGTTGGTAGTACAGACTCCTTAATTCTTTTTGACTCATATAGTACCCCGTTTTTCTCTATTTGGGCTACTATTTTTTTTCTTCTGTCTAAAGTACCGTTCTTATGACAAAAAACAAGTATAGTAGAGGGTTGCGGCTTAAGTAAATAGGCAGAAAGATAATTTAATTCTTTGGAAAGATGCTGAGCCTCTTTAACAATAATAAGTTGTCTTTCAGACATCATTGGATAGGATCTGGCTCTTTGAACTATTTCTGACATAGATGTGTCAAGTCCGTACACTATTATCTGATTGAATACTCTCTCTTCTTGGGGAATAATATTATTTTCAAAATAATCTGATATTTTGTCTATATAATAAGACTCCTCTCCCATTAGATAATATATAGGAGAGTAATCCTTTTGCTGTAAACTATAGATTAATTGATCGAACGATAGTTTTTTTTTAGCCATTACCAGTCAAATTTTAGATGTTTGACAGTCTTTTTTTCCTCGATAATCATTCTTAGAGAGGCTATGCCTATCTCTAAATGCTCTCCTACAAAATTTTTAGTAACATCGCAGTCGCTTTGTGTTGTTTTTACGCCATCAGGAGTCATAGGTTGATCGGAAACTAAAAGCAGAGCTCCGGTAGGTATATGATTGGCAAATCCTGTAATAAAAAGTGTAGCCGTCTCCATATCTACTGCCATTGCTTTGGTCTCAAGAAGTGTCTTTTTAAAATGATCATCATGCTCCCAAATTCTTCTGTTAGTTGAATAAACAGTTCCTGTCCAGTAATCTTTACCTAAATCACGGACGGCTGATGACACGGCTCTTTGAAGCATAAAAGCCGGCAAAGCCGGTACACAAGAGGGAAAATAGTCATCTGAGGTACCCTCTCCACGAATAGCGGCTATAGGAAGTATTAAATCTCCAATCTTGGCCTTATCATTAACACCTCCGCACTTACCCAAAAATAGAGAGGCTTTAGGCTGAATTGCACCAAGCAAATCCATTATAATGGCAGCATTAGGGCTACCCATTCCAAAATTAATTATTGTGATACCGTTTGCACGGGCGGAAATCATATTAGCATCCTCTCCTATTATAGGAACGTTAAACAATTCCGCAAACAATTTAACATAATTGTTGAAATTAGTGAGTAGAATATAGTCAGTAAAATCCTCAAGATTACGTTTAGTATATCTAGGAAGCCAATTTTTTACTATTTCTTGTTTTGTTTTCATCCGATAACGCTAACTTTACAGACGGTTAATATTTTAGTATCTTATAGTATTACTAATGTGCAAATATAAAAAATGTCACCATTAAATCTTCCTCCTTTCGATATTAAAATTGTGTCACATGATGGCAAGCAGATGGTTTGGGATATAATAAGAGGTAAATATGTGGCATTTACACCCGAAGAGAATGTTAGGCAGCATTTTATTCACTACCTTATAGAACATAGAGAGTATCCCCGTCTATTGATGGGAAATGAGATAACTATCAGATTACATGGTATGAGTAAGAGATGCGATACCATTATATATGACCGTTCATTAAAACCCAAAATGATTATTGAATATAAGTCACCATCTATAGCCATAAATAATGATGTTTTTAATCAGATAGTATCTTATAATATGGCTTTAATGGTAGATTGGTTAGTTTTGAGTAATGGGCTTAAACATTATTGCACCCGTATAGATTATTTAAATAGAAAATGCCGGCATATGACTGATATTCCCAAATATAAGGAGCTTTGATTATGAGAATTAATAAAGAGCAGGATAATAAAACCCCGCTCTTTATTAAATTGTAGCTCTTTATTAAATTTAAGCCTTATTGGCTGTATCGGTACTCTTAACAGTTTTTTTGCGTTCTCTCTTTTTAGGAGTTTTTTTCTCTTCTACACGTAGAATATCTTCAACACCTGCCAACTCAGGGTCAATCATTATTCGTCCGCAATATTCACAAACAATAATTTTTTTCCTCATACGTATATCAAGTTGTCTCTGGGGCGGAATTTTGTTAAAACAGCCTCCACATGCATCACGTTGCACATAGACTATACCCAAACCGTTTCTTGTGTTTTTACGTATACGTTTGAAAGACCATAACAAGCGGGGATCAATAGACAATTCCAATTTTTTAGCCTTTTCTCTTATCTTTTCCTCCTCCATACGTGTCTCTTCAACAATTTCGTCCAATTCTGACTTTTTTTGTTCAAGATCAAGCCTCTTGTCGTTTAAAATATCCATATTATTGTCTAGCTCCTCCTGCTTACTATTTATAGCGACGGTGAACTCTCGGATTTTCTTTTCGCTTAGCTCTATTTCAAGCCCTTTATATTCAATCTCCTTGTTAAGAGAGTCGTATTCCCTATTATTTCTTACATTGTCAAGATTGGCCTTATATTTATCGATTGCTATCTTTGAGCTCTCAATAAGCTGTTTGTTCTCTAAAACATTTTTTGAGATAGCAGCAATTTCTAACTTGTTTTTCTCTATACGAGTTAAAAGTCCTGTAACTTCATCTTCAAGATCTTGCACCTCGAGCGGAAGTTCTCCTCTCATCGTTTTAATTCTATCAATGTCGGATAACATAGTCTGTAATTGGTAGAGCAGAGTTAATTTTTCCTCTACTGAATAATCGACAGGATCTTTTTTAATTTCTTTTGTCATAATTATTATGTATAATTTGTATTGTTCAAAAATAATATTTTGTCGGATTTGTTTTTACTTTAGATTTTCTAATACCTAATTTTGGAAAAGAATTTTTCAAAATATTTTCCAATAATTCAACGACGAATTGTTCGCTCTCGTAATGCCCTATCTCAATAAGGAGCATACTCTTATCGTACCCAAAAAATCTATGATATCCTATTTCTCCGGTTACAAATGCATCAGCTCCCGATTTTAAAGCTTTATCTATAAGAAAAGCGCCGGAACCACCGCATACCGCTATTTTTGCAATAGATTGTCCGCGCAATGCATTGTGTTTAATAACATCTGCTTTAAACAGATGTTTTATACTATTTAAAAATTCGGTCTCACTTAATGCCAAAGGCAACTCTCCTATTACTCCGCTACCGGCCTGTTTCCAGCTGTTTTCAAGCATTATAAAGTCATAGGCGGGCTCTTGGTACGGATGTGCTGCCAATAGTGCTTTCAAGGCTTTGTGTTTCAGATGTAAAGGTAAAATTGTCTCTATTCTAGTCTCGTTAACAGAGGCAGACTCCCCAATTTTACCAATAAAAGGATCACTATTATTTCCAGGTCTGAATGTTCCTATACCCTTACTGTTGAAAGAGCATTGATCATAATTGCCTATATTTCCGCATCCCGATGTAAAAAGAGCCTCTCTCACCTTGTCTACAAAATTATTAGGCACATATACAACTAGTTTCAATAATGCCTCCTCTTTTGGAGATAATACCTCTATATTTTTAAGCCCTAATATGGTAGCCATATTATAGCTTACACCAAATGGAGCATTATCAAGATTAGTGTGTGCTGAATAGAGCGTTATATCATTCCTGATGGCTTTGATAAGAGATTTTTCAATATGATCTTTACCAGTGATCGATTTAAGAGGATAAAAAATAAGAGGATGGTGCGATATAATTAAATTATATCCCAAATCTATAGCCTCTTGAATAACATTCTCGTCTATATCAAGACACAACAAAGCCCCTGTCGCTTCCGCTTCTGTAAATCCTGTCTGCAGTCCTGAATTATCATAATCATCCTGCAGTGGCAGAGGCGCGAATCTTTCAAGGGCATTCACAATTTCCCTGATTTTCATTTTTTTGAAAATTCTGAAACTCATTGCTGCCATGCCACCAATTAATCATATATTTACCTATAGTAACAATAGTAGCGGCTTGCAATTCTATTATAGAGTACAAATATAGAAAATAAACTTTATTCTAGCTATTTTCTCTCTCATAATTAAACTAATTGAGTCAAAAAGAGTATTAGTGAGCACTAAAAAAAAAGTAGGATTATTGCAAACGATGAAACAACAATTCCCACAAGCTGTACGCTGTTCAGTCTCTCTTTAAACCAAAGATAACCGGCAAATGTATCAATTAAAATAATTCCGATATTGTGAACCGGGAATAGAACCGCTGACTGAATACTCTTCATGGAGATCATCAAAAAATAGGTGGTGAAAAAATTGCATCCTCCTAATGCTATGCCTCCTAAAAGATTTTTAAATTGAAATTTGCCTCTTATATTTGACGGTCCGATAAAATAATAGATAATTCCCAGAAACATAGCCGAAAGAAAAATAACAGATGTTATCAAAGCAAGTTCTTGATTCAGATAGGGGTTTAAGGCATCGCCACTATTTGAAACATTAAACTGGAGTAATTTTAGTAAGGAGTTGCAGAGACCAAACGAAATAAATACAAGAAAGGGTAACCATATATTATATTTAATATTGACTTTTGAATGTTTCTTATGCTCTTTACCCGGATAAATAACCATATACAGAGCTACAAATATAATAGCAATGGCGAACCACTTGGGGGGAGTACTTTCCGGAATAAAATAGAAACAGAACACTATTGGAATTATCATTGAGGCTCTGCTGGCAACCGATGTTACTGCTACTCCTACTCTGTGAGTAGATAGAGACATTATTACAAAACCTCCAATAAAGAAAATACCCAAAAATGAAGCTATAGGTAGCCATTCGGCTTTAAGAGGATTAATCAATATCTTTCCGCCCAGAGACAAAAAGTAGCCTAATACTACAGCGGTGGCATAATTGAAGATGATAGCTTGTATAGCATTGATCTTCTTAGTTTTAAATATTTTGAAAAAAATGGAGAAAAATGCCCCGCAAACTGTTGATATGATGAGTGCAATCATCTCTTTAGGCCTCTGGTTTTAAGCAGAGCATCGGGATTGGGCTCCGCACCTCTGAATAACTTATATAGTACCATGGGATCTTCTGATCCACCTTTTTCAAGAATATTCCGTCTAAAACTTCTACCTGTTTTTTGATCAAAAATCCCTCTCTCTTTGAATAGCTCAAATGCATCGGCATCAAGTAATTCTGCCCATAAATAGCTATAATATCCAGCACTGTAACCACTATTGAAAATATGATTAAATATAGTACTCTTGTAGCGATACTCTATTTGGTCTATCATTCCGATTTTTTTTGCTAACCTATTTTCGAACTCTTCCGGATTGTAGTTGGAATAGTCATCGAGCATATGTAATTCCATATCGAGAATTGCTGCTGCCACCAGCTCTACGGTCTCAAAACCGGTGTTGAAATTAGTTGCTTGGCTCATCTTTTGAATAAGATTGTCCGGAATAGGCTCACCGGTCTTATAATGAAAAGCGTATTGTTTTAGAACCTCGGGTTCAACAGCCCAATGTTCCATAATTTGTGAGCAAAGCTCTACAAAATCTCGTGGTACGTTAGTACCGCTTACCGATGGATAGTTTGTTTTAGTAAGCATACCATGAAGTGCATGTCCGAACTCGTGAAACAGAGTTTTAGCATCGTCAACAGAGAGAAGACAAGGAGTATCACCCAAAGGCTTCTGAAAATTACATACATTTATAATAGAAGGCCTTATTTCAACTCCTTTTAAATTACTTTGCTCAACTATATTATTCATCCAAGCACCCTGACGTTTGGTATCTCTTGTGAAACAGTCTGTATAGAATAGAGATAGATGAGAGCCATCCTCATCAATGCATTCATAAACTTCTACCTCAGGATTGTAAACCGGTATATTACTCAATTTGTTAAAAGAGACTCCAAAAAGTTTGTTGGCTACCATAAATGCGCCATTTTTTACATTCTCTAATGAAAAATAGGGCTTAAGCTCATTTTCGTCGAATGAATATTTATTACGCCTAGCCTTTTCAGTATAATACCACCAATCCCATGCTTCGAGTTTAAAACCGCCATTATCGTTATCAATAATGGCTTGCAGATCGGCCACCTCTCTTTTAGCTTGAGAAATAGCCTCTTTCCAGATAGTCATAAGAAGATTATAGGCTGCTTGTGGTGTTTTAGCCATTTTGTCATTTAGCTGATAATCGGCAAAAGTGTTGTAACCAAGAAGTTTTGCTTTATCAAGTCTCAATTTAAGAATGTTCTTTATAATCTGATTATTGTCATACTCGTCACCATTATTACCCCTATTATAATAGGCTTTGTACATACTTTCTCTAAGTTCTCTGTTTTCGGCAAATTGCAAGAATGGAATCCATAAGGGTTTTTGAGTAGTGAACACCCATCCATCTAACTTTTCTCTGGAGGCATTTTCTGCAGCTGCTTCAAGTATCGGCTCAGGTATCCCTTTTAATAGATTTCTGTCTGTTATATGCAATTTATATTTATTGGTTTCGGCCAGTACGTTATCGGCAAATTTAATTGTTAACAGACCCAGTTGGGTGTTGATCTCTATAAATTTTTTCTTATCATCAGGACTCAATAATGCACCGCCATTTACAAACGTTCGGTAATATTTCTCTAAAGTCATCTCCTGTTCACGGGTAAGCCCTATCTCATCTTTATTATTGTGTAATTCAACTATTTTCTCAAATAATCGCTGGTTCATAGTCATATATGCACTATGCTCTGTAAATAAAGGTGTAATTTCTCTCTCAGTACGTTTCATTATTGAGTCTGCATCGGTCTCGTTAAGATTAAAAAAGACTCCACTCACTCTTGAAAGCAGTTTACCGCTTGCTTCTAATGCCTCGATTGTGTTTTCAAAAGTAGTGGGCATAGTATCTGAAGCTATGGAATCAATCTGTTCTTTATGTTGTCTAAAACCCTCTAAAAAGGCGGGTTTGTAGTGTTCAGACTCTATTTTATCAAACTCTATCGCACCAAAAGGTGCAGAACTCTCCTCAAAAAAAGGATTTACATTTTTTCCCCCACAAGAAACCATAAACGCAATAATTATTATATAAACAGATTTTCTCATAACATTTTTGTAATAATAGAGATTTAAAAATATCTGTGCTTACTATTTTTTATGCAAAAATAGAGCTTTTTCAACTCTTTATCTACATTATTTCAAACAGATATTTCGTCTTTTAGTTTTTACGCACTAATTTTGTAAAAAATGTTATGAGTTTAATTCTATTACAACAAAGTATAATAAATATGAAAAAGATCATTCTGACGCTATCAGCGTTAATTTTATTTTCAATTGGAGGTCCTGCTCAAAATAGAGAGTCGACACGTAATATTCTTTTGGTTGTGGACCTTCAGAAAGATTTTATAGATGGCAGTCTGGCGGTTAATGGTGCAGAAGAGATAGTCCCATTAATAGATAATATAAAGGGAAAATTCGATTATGTCTATTTTACTTTAGATTGGCATCCCTTTAACCACTGCTCTTTTACACCTCAGAACGGTCCTTGGCCCGTACATTGCGTGAATTATTCTGAGGGTGCCTCAATTCCCAATAAAATTTTATCAGATTTGGATAGCAACAAAATTAGATTTTTTGAAAAAGGTAGTAATGCTAACGAGGAGGAGTATGGAGCTTTCTCTAATATAACTACAGAGTCCGGTATTTTCAATGCCGGAGATAAAATTGTGGTGTGTGGAATTGCCGCTGAATATTGCGTTCTAGAGACACTTAAAAATATTGTCAAGATGAGAGATACACTAAAACTTGATATCAGTGTATATCTTGATGGTGTAGCTTGCATTGAGAGTTTCAATCCTCTTACCAGCTTTATGAGTGAGATGGGAATATCACAATACAAATAGAGTGATGTTTGTAGATAAACAACTTATATTCAGTATCATAGAGAATGATCTTTATAAATTCTCGATGTCTTACTATTACCAACGTACTACTCCCGAGGCTATAGGAACATTCTCTTTCAAAGATAGAGAATGTCTAAAATTTTCGCCCTATTTTGTAGAGAGTCTAAAGCATGAACTTAAAAAACTCTCAGAACTATATCTTACAGAGAAGGAATTTGATTGGTGTGTCAAAAATATATACTATATACCTCAGTGCTATTTTGAATGGCTTAGAGGATTCAGATTTGATCCATCTAAAATTATTGTTTCGTTAGATAAAGATGATAATCTACAGATAGAGATTACCGATCTTATTTATAAAGCAACTCTCTATGAAATACCAATTCTATCTATTGTTTCTGAACTATTCTATCGATTAAATAAGATGCCTTCTCCTAATTGGGAATATATTGATCAACAGCTTGAAAGTAAGGCTAATATATCAAATGTTAATGGTCTGAAATTTGCTAATTTTGGAATGAGAAGAAGGTATTCTCACGAAGTAGAAGATCATGTTACCGAATATTTAGCACGTAATGCTAAATATTTTATAGGCTCATCAACAGTCTATTTTGCCATGAAATATCAGACTTTAAAAAAAGATCTAAAACCTATTGGTACAATGGCTCATGAGCTGATGATGGCAACGGCTGCGTTCATGGGGCCTAAAGAGGCCAACTATTATGTAATGCGTAAATGGTCTGAAATTTATGGCGGAGCTATGGGTATAATGTTGCCCGACTGCTTCACTACCGAGGTTTTTCTGCGTAATTTCAGTCTTGATCTGGCTAAACTTTATGATGGTGTACGTCACGACTCGGGTGATCCCTTTGTTTTTGGTGATAAAATAATAAAGAAATATGAATCGTATAATATTGATCCCTTAACAAAATCTATAGTCTTCAGCGATGCTCTCGATTTTGATAAGGCTCTTGCTATTCAGGAATATTTTGGACATAGAATAAAAGTCTCTTTTGGAATAGGAACTAATCTGACTAACGATGTGGAAAATGCCTTGCCTCTAAACATAGTAATAAAACTTAAAACATTTCAGGTTAATCCCAGACAACCTCTTTATTGTTGTGTTAAACTCTCCGACACACCCGGTAAAGAGCTTGGAGACAACGAGGAGATTCTAAATTATAAGAGATCGCTTGGAATTTATTAATCAAATTCAATTAAAAAAATATCTCAAACCAATCTGTAAAAACCAACAATTTGATGAGTTTTTTAGTGTTTGAGATGTTTTTGAAAGCAACCCTTCATTATTTGAATATAGGTTATATAGAGGACGTCTTTGGCTGTCAGTGCCCTTATAAGTTAGGATCATACCATTATTACATTCCGAAGCGGTCTTGTATACTCCCCATGAGTTGTTAATTAGATTTCCTATATTCATAATATCAAAAGAGATCTGAAATTTATTGATATTATTTCCGATTTCAATTTTTATATCTTCGGTAATTCTTACGTCAAAACGATTAACCCAGGGTAGTTTGGCGGCATAAGCTTCGGAGTAATTTCCTTTGTTTGCACTAAGATATTTATCTTTTTCAATAAATGACCAAAAGGCGTCGCTTTGCTGCTCTGCCGTATAGGAGTTGTCTGCGTAATCAATAAATATAATTTCGTCTTTATGTGCCGGAATATATATAAGATCGTTCGTGGAGCCGTCACCGTTCATATCGTTCGAATAGCAGTAACTGTAGGTTCCGGATGTCTGCCCTGTGTAAAAAACACCAAAACTGGTAGCAAAACGCTCTCCATGTTCTTTTTTATATCTTATTGCCGCTATAAATTTGTCGGGTACCACATATCCTGATCTTTTTAGACTCTCCTCATTGGCACTGTTAATGCTATATACCCTTTTCCATGTGGAGAATAGTGATGAACCTGTCATATCTGTAACCGAACGCGCATCGGAATGTATATACGATAAATCTAAAAAAAGATTTATTATAGGCTCGGTGCGAAGTGAAGCGCTTATAGAATAGCTATATCCCTTATCTGTATTTGCCATAACAGAGGCACCTCCGGTAACATTTGGATCTATTACCGGTTGAGATATAGATGTGCCATCTTTCAATTCTCTAAAGTTTAAACGATTGTCTGCTCCACTGAATGTGTTGAAATTGCCATCGTTGAGAATATTGTAGTTTTTAGTTATAACTGCGTTAAAATCCTTATTGTAAATACCTTCAATGGTGAAGGTGGCAGGAAATGTTATAGGCAATATAATATCTGCACCCAAAGATGTTTTTAACACTTGCGGTAGCTTAAAATTTTCTGTAATGCCGCATATAGTAGCACTTTTAATCGAACCATTATCATTGACTACTGTTTGATACCCTTTATCTCTGAGATAAGCCTTCATATCATCTACTTTAGTCAACATGTTATTTGATAAACCCGATAGTACACCATCATTATTGTTAGTTACAGAGACAGTGTTCTGAAGCATATTGCTGGCATTGGGAATGTTTGTAAAAAAAACAAGTGGAACACGGCCAGTAAAGAGTCCTGCTCCTCCTCTTAAAATAAGCGATCCATTGCCTAGAGTGTTCCAATTGAATCCAATTCTGGGAGATATTTGTATTTTTGACTCTGGCCATTGACCTGAATCAATTACAGGCGACACATATCCTGAAGGAATTTGATTGTCCGGGAAAAAATGACGAGCCCAATCAATAGCTTTATAAGCTTTATTGGTTTTCAGTTTTTCGTAATAATTGAGAATATCTGCTCTAATACCGTAAGTAAGAGTAAAATTATCAGAGAGTCTAACCTCGTTTTGGGCGTAAATGGCTGTTTGTCCAAATGTTGCTCTCGAAGAGGGGTCGTCAACTCCATCATATCCATAGGTTAACCCGAAAGCTATTGGTGCATTACTCTTAATAAAATCGTCTATAGAGGCGTATTTGTAATATCCCGCTCCAAACATCATATAGGTAGTTGCAGCATTTTGATACTCGTAACTAAGCCCTGCTGTTATAATGTTGTTTCCTACACTCCATCTTAATTGATCGCTAATGTTGTAAGTGCGTACGTTGTTACCGGTGTTGTGTGAAAATAGTTCATAACCCGCACTCATGAATACATTGCCGTTTCCGTCCCAGATGTCTATATGTGGGAAGATCTCCGATTCTGAATCTCTTGAGTTGCTTACATCAGATGCAGTTACTATTAAACGATTACTAAGACTCTCTCCTATTCTACTATTCAGTTCAATCACGCTGGACCACGCAATATCATTGACAGTATAACAGTTTCCCCTGAAAGCATACCCATTATCGGATATCCTATTTGACGATGCAGGAGTTCCTACAGTTGTAGTGTTGTTAGGAGTAAACCATTCGCTATTCTTAGTATAATTGTAACGTAGCATCAGTTTGTGATAATCAGAAATACTCCAGTCTATACGTCCCAGAATTTTAAAATTGTTGGTTCCCCCTTTAGAGAGATCTGTACTACCTGTATCGTAACCATAATTATTGGCTAAAATTGATGAGAATCTCTCCATATCGGCTTGAGTTACACGGCTTATCATGGCATCAGCATTGCCAATACCATCGTTTGATAATTTCCATTTTGATATAGGTTGAGGGTAGTTCTCTATCTCGCCGCCCATAAAAAAGAAGAGTTTATTTTTAATAATAGGGCCTCCCAGAGTAAATCCATATACCGATTTTGCCTCTGTTTCTCTCTTTCCCAGATTATATCCGTCTACAGAGTTACCTCTTAAATTCTCATCTCTTTGATAAGTATAAGCGGTACCTTTTAGTAGGTTTGTTCCCGATTTTGTAATTATATTAATTCCTCCACCGGTAAAATTGCTCTCTCTAACATCGTAGGGAGCAATCACTATCTGTACCTCGTCGACTACGTCAAGTGACACCGGATTTCCTGCTCCGGGCAGAGTAGAATTAAGTCCAAAACTATTGTTAAGATTGGCTCCGTCTATAGTTAGTGATGTAACTCTTCCATCTCTTCCGGACATAGAGTTGTTGTCGCCGCTGTATGGAGAGAGCCTTATGTAGTCAAGAATAGTACGATTAACAGAGGGAAGTAGCGAGATTTCATTACTTTTTACGCTAAATGTTTGCCCTGTCTTTACTCCTATAAAACTGGAGCGGTTGGCCACTACATCTACACCTTTTATTATTGTTTTCTCCTCTGTAAGCTGTACATTAAGAGAGTATTGTTCTCCTACAGAGATATTAATGTTCGATATCTTCTCTGTTATATATCCTATATAGCTGAATTCTGCATAGTACTCTCCGGGGCGAAGCCCAGATATAGCATATAATCCTGATTTATTTGTAGAAGCGCCGTAACGAATACCGGATTCGTTGTGAACAACTATCACATTTGCCCCTATCACCTCTTCTCCATTTTCAGTAACTCTTCCCATAATACTCGAAGAGGTGATTTGTCCTAATAATGTGATGTTAAAACAGGATAAAAAAGCAAATGGAATAATCCTTTTCATTTTAATAGAAATTTTTAAAAAAAAACTGCGATAGTAAACCAGTCTTTGTAAATTAATCTTTATTTATTAATAATGTCTGTTTTGAGTCCTAACTCCTCAAGTTGTACAGAATCTATAGGTCCGGGAGCATCAAGCATAACATCTCTTCCGGAGTTGTTTTTTGGAAAAGCTATACAATCTCTTATACTTTCAAGACCCAGAAAAACGCTTATCAGTCTATCTAGGCCAAAAGCTAAACCTCCATGTGGAGGTGCTCCATACTGAAAAGCGTTCATAAGAAAACCGAATTTGCTTTCTGCTTTTTCAGGAGAAAATCCTAGTGTCTTAAAAACATTTAACTGAAGTTCACGGTCGTGAATTCTTATAGAACCGCCACCCACCTCTACACCATTAATGACTAAATCATAGGCGTTTGCTCTAACCTTTTCAGGTGCCGAACTTAACAGATCCGTATCTTCAGTAACCGGACTGGTAAAAGGGTGATGCATGGCTATAAGTTTATTATCCTCATAATTCCGTTCAAACATTGGAAAATCCACAACCCATAGAGATGAGAATTTTTTTCTATCTCTTAACCCCAATTGTTCGGCAATTTCAAGTCTAAGCTCACCTAACTGTTTACGGGTTTTCATAGCTTCATCTCCACTCATAATAAGTAAAAGGTCTCCAGATTCTGCATTAAGCGCCTTACCCACTCTCTTTAAAATATCTTGAGAAAAAAACTTATCAACACTTGATTTTACATTGCCATCTTGGTCTACTCTTGCGTAAATCAATCCTTTGGCACCTACCTGAGGTCTTTTGACAAACTCTGTGAGTTGGTCTATCTGTTTTCTGGTATAATTTGCCGCACCCTTAGCGCAAAAACCACCTATATAGGCCGCATTGTCAAATATGGAGAAACCATGACCTGCTAAAATATCTTTTAGCTCTACAAACTTCATTTCAAAACGGGTGTCCGGTTTATCACTACCCCAATACTTCATAGCATCATTCCAGGTTATACGCTGAAATGATTCAGGTATATCAATTCCAAGCAGAGAGCTAAATAGATGTTTAATCAGAGACTCAAAGAGTGCAATTACATCTTCTTTATCAACAAAAGACATTTCACAGTCTATTTGAGTAAATTCCGGTTGACGATCTGCTCTAAGGTCCTCGTCGCGGAAACATTTGGCTATTTGAAAGTATCTGTCAAATCCCGATACCATGAGCAACTGTTTGAGAATTTGAGGGCTTTGGGGTAGAGCATAAAACTCTCCGGGATTCATTCTTGAAGGAACTATATAATCGCGTGCACCCTCTGGAGTAGAGTTTATCAAGATAGGAGTCTCAACCTCAATAAAATTATGTTCGTCAAGAAATTTCCTTACCTCCATAACCATCTTATGCCTTAATTCAAGATTGAACCTGACATTCTCTCGTCTTAAATCCAGATAACGATATTTCATGCGAATATCGTCACCACCATCGGTCTCATTCTCTATTGTGAAAGGCGGAGTTTTAGAGGCATTGATAATATTTAAATTTTGAACAGTAATCTCAACATCTCCGGTTGGTATTTTCGGATTTTTGTTAGATCTCTCAGATACCACACCAACTACTTGAATAACATATTCTCTTCCAAGCTTACCGGCTTTGTTACACAAATCAGGATTTTCGTTCTCATTAAAAACCAGTTGAGTAACTCCGTATCTGTCTCTGAGATCAACAAAGATCATTCCACCCATTTTTCTGGTACGCTGAACCCATCCGGCCAGGGTTACTACTTTGCCAATATCAGAAGATCTTAAATCACCGCATCTGTTTGTTCTGTACATAACACCAAATTTTGCCCTACTATTTTAAACCGCAAAGTTACTGTAAAAAAGGAGTAAAGCCAACGTGATATATAAAATCTTCTCTCTAATAGGCTATCATTCGTCACTTTTTAAAAAATATAATTATCTTTGCTTTATATCTATGGAAACCATTGTTAAATCTTATATAGTCATAATGAAAACATACCTCTGTATTATTAAGAATAGTGCAATATTTCTTTTTTTTCAAATCAGAATAGTATTCTGCAAAACAAAAATTTTTATGTTAGGGCAGATTAAAAAAAAGAATTCTGTTTACTATTTTAATAACAATCATCCATTGGGTAAAAAAAAGACCGATATTATTGAAGAGTGTATTGAGAACTCTTTTGTTAAGACCGTGAAGGTATTAATAGAAAAAAATTTGAGTAAACCCGACTACTCTGTTCGGCAACTAAGTTCTGACCTCTGTATGGACAGAACAAATTTATACCGAAAGCTTACAGATAGTATAGATAAACCCCCTTCACAATATATACGCAGCGTTAGAACTAAATATGCTTCAGAATTAATAATAGCAACAGATTTATCACTAAAAGAGATCTCATTGCGAGCTGGATTTCGCTCATATAGTCATTTTATAAAAAGTTTTACCAAAGAGAGAGGTCTTACACCTCAAGAGTTCCGCAAAGTTTATAATAACAAGTACTCTATTATATCTACCCGACCCCGTTTGCAAAGAGAGAAAAAAGAGTAAAATAGGACTTGCATCATCTTAATTTTATAAATAGTGAGGCGTTTACACTAATTTTGTAAACGCCTCACTGTCGGGATGAAAGGATTCGAACCTTCGACCCCCTGGTCCCAAACCAGGTATTCTAACCGGACTGAACTACATCCCGAATGCTTCTCTTTTTAAGCGGCGACAAAGTTATAAATTATTTTAGATAAGAAAAACTTTTAATTATATAATCTCAAAAGCTTTGAAACACTTAACCAATTTATCTGTGGCAATATCAACCTGCTTTTTGGTGTGTGTAGCCATAAGTGAAAACCTTATAAGTGTGTCGTTAGGAGAACAGGCAGGAGGGATAACGGGATTGACAAAAATCCCCTCATCGAAAAGCATCTTAGTTATTAAAAATGTTTTTTGAAAATCTCTTATATAGAGAGGAATAATAGGTGTTGAGGTATTACCTATCTCAAATCCTAACTCTTTGAAATTTTTCATAGCGTAATGGGTTATATCCCATAAATGTTGGATTCTTTCAGGCTCACTCTTCATAATATGTAGAGAGGCGCGTGCAGCGGCAGTTGCTGCTGGAGTATTGCTTGCACTGAATATATAGGCTCTTGAATGATGTCTAAGCCAATTGATAATCTCCTTATCGGCTGCAATAAATCCACCTATAGCTGCAAAAGATTTACTAAAAGTGCCCATTATTATATCAATCTGATCAGTTACTCCAAAATGGTTGCAAACACCTTTGCCCTTTTCTCCCAGCACCCCAAAACCATGTGCTTCGTCAACCATTATGGATGTTTTATATTTATCTTTCAGATTTACAATACCGGGTAAGTCGGCCAGATCGCCCTCCATGCTAAATACACCGTCAACAACAACTAATTTAATTGTGTTCGGTTTGCATTTTTTTAATGTATTCTCTAAAGAATTCATATTGTTGTGCTTATATTTCATGGGCGTTGAGAACGAGAGCCTTCTGCCGTCTACAATAGAGGCATGGTCAAGTTCATCACAGATAACATAATCTTCTCTACCGGTTACGCACGACACTACTCCAAGATTTGCCTGAAACCCTGTAGAATAGATCATAGCATCTTCTTTACCCACAAATTCAGCAAGTTCAGCTTCAAACTCTTTATGAATATCAAGAGTACCGTTCAAATATCTTGATCCGGCACATCCGGTTCCATATTTTTTTACAGCATCTATTGCAGCCTCTATAACTTTTGGATGATTGGTTAAGCCCAAGTAAGAGTTTGAGCCAAACATTAGAACTTTTTTGTTGTCCATTATAACCTCGGTATCCTGTTGGCTCGAGATACATCTATGATATGGATAGATTCCCTGCGCCATACCCTCTTGAGGTAATGTATAACTGGCAAATTTTTTACTTAATATATTCATGTCAGTTTTTTAAAATAGAGATTCCGAGAAAACAGAATACTTAGTAATAATTTAAAAATGACTGCAAAAATACATTATTTTTTCGACACAAAATAGTCCGAAAGATTGTTTTTTATCTAACTTTGAGATCGAATTCGCATAAATGCACATATTTATTTTAACTGTTAATGAAGACCAAAGTAGTATTTGTAATTAATCCACACTCCGGGCATTATAGAATTATACCTATGAAATACTATATTAAACGATGGGTTGATTCTAACAATATACAATACTACATGGTAACGACTAAATATGCAGGCCATGCGGAAAAAATAGCACGTTTGAGCGCTAAAAATGGTGCAGATATAGTGGTTGCTGTAGGTGGAGACGGCACTGTAAATGAGGTGGGACGCGGCTTGATAGGTACCGGAGCGGTTATGGCAATATTGCCCTGCGGATCCGGTAATGGTCTGGCCAGACATCTAGGAATTCCGTTAGATGCTGTAAAAGCCATAAATATAATAAATAGACTCAATATAATAGATATAGATTACGGTCTTATTAACAATCATCCATTTTTCTGTACTTGTGGAGTAGGATTTGATGCCCAGGTAAGCATGAAATTTGCCCAAGGCAAGAGTAGAGGCTTAGCCTCTTACATAGAGAAAACGCTGCGGGAATTTCTAAAATACAGAAATGAAAAATATCAACTCATTACTGAAGAACAGACACAGGCTGTAGACGCTTTCATTGTTACTTGTGCCAATGCTGACCAATGGGGTAATAATGCATATATAGCTCCTACTGCTTCAATACGTGATGGTATGCTCGACATATCAGTAATTCCCCCTTTTACACCCATTGATATACCTCTTATTGTATATCAATTATTCAATAGGCAGATAGATCAGAATAAGAATGTGAAATATTTCAAGTGCCGAAAATTAATAATAAAAAGAAAAAAAGAGGGAGTGGCACACTTTGATGGTGACCCTGTAATGTTAGGTAGTGAGATTACAGTAAATATTGTTCCGGCAGGATTAAAAGTTGTATCACCGGCGTCTAACTCTAATATTTAGTATAAAAATCCCTATAAGATCAATTAAATACTATTATTTCGATTAGAAGTAATGCTTTTTAATATTATTTCAGGCTTTTGTTCCCGAAAAGAGAGTTCTGTAGCTAACAATTCATTAATTTTGCACTTGTTATTCATAACCTGCTATACTGTAAGGTTAGATTGTTTATTATAATAACACAATTTATAAAATGGCAAATAGAAAAAATCAAAGATATTTTGAAGAGGTTAAATTTGAAGAGACAGAACACTCTTTCTCATTGATAACTGATTACGATGGTCACGACGAGAATATTTTCTCTACCGAGGTAGAAGAGTATCTCCCCGTACTGCCTTTAAGAAACATGGTTCTTTTTCCCAGTGTCGTCCTACCGGTAACAGTAGGACGCAGTACCTCTCTACGTTTAATACAAGAGGCTGTTAAGAAGGGTAATCCTATAGCTGTGTTTTGTCAGAAATCGCCTGAGATAGATGACCCGGGGTTTAGTGATCTCTATCATACGGGAACAATGGCTAAGGTTATCAAAATGTTGAAAATGCCGGATCGTTCGGTTACGGTTATACTTCAAGGAACGCAAAGAATCAAACTTTTGGAGATTCAATCAGATAAACCATATCTTGTGGGTCGTGTAGAGGCGTATCCCGAGGTTCTTCCGGATCCCAAGAGTGAAGAGTTTCGGGCCGTAGTAGATAGCTGTAAAGATATGGCCATAAAGTATATAAAACATTCCGATATAGTACAGCCAGACGCTGCTTTTGCATTGAAGAATATTACCAACGGTGTATTTCTTATAGATTTTATTTGCGCTAATTTGCCCTTAGAGACAAAAGAAAAAATCAGGCTGATTCGCAAGCCAACTATGCAGGATCGCGCATTCCTTTTACTCTCCATTTTGAACCGCGAAGTGCAGCTGGCCGATCTAAAAGCAGCTATACAGATGCGCACAAGAGAGGATATAGACAAACAGCAAAAAGAGTACTTTCTTCAACAGCAACTAAAAAATATTCAAGATGAGCTGGGTGGAAGTGTTCAGGATCAAGATATAGCAGAAATGCGTAGTAAAGCTGTTAAAAAACAGTGGAGTAAAGAGGTTAATGATCTATTTGAAAAGGAACTACTAAAGTTAGAGCGTACCAATTCACAATCACCTGATTACAATGTGCAGCTCAACTATCTGCAAACGGTGCTTAGCCTTCCTTGGAACGAATATACAAAAGACAACTTAGATATGCGTTTTGCAGAGAAAGCTCTGAATAAAGATCATTACGGTCTTGAAAAAGTTAAAGAACGCATAATAGAACATTTGGCAGTAATGAAACTCCGTGGAGATTCAAAATCACCCATAATATGTCTTTATGGGCCTCCGGGTGTTGGTAAAACATCGCTAGGAAAGTCAATAGCTCATGCTCTTAAGAGAAAATATGTAAGAGTGTCGTTAGGAGGACTTCGCGATGAGGCAGAGATTAGAGGTCATAGAAAAACCTATATAGGAGCAATGCCGGGCAGAATAATTAAGAGTCTGATAAAAGCCGGTTCATCAAATCCTGTCTTTATATTAGATGAAATAGACAAAGTAAGCCATATGACCGTACAGGGCGATCCCTCTTCGGCTCTTCTTGAAGTCCTTGACCCTGAGCAGAACAATGCTTTTCATGATAATTATCTGGACATCGATTACGATTTGTCTAAGGTTATGTTTATAACTACTGCTAATAATTTGAATACTATACCTGCTCCGCTGCTTGACAGAATGGAGCTTATTGAGGTGAGTGGATATATTACGGAAGAGAAAATAGAGATAGCCCGTAAGCATTTAGTTCCCAAAGAGATGGAGGCTAATGGAATACAAAAGAGGCAGATTTCTATTCCCAGAAAGACTATAGAGGTTATTATAGAGGAGTACACTCGCGAATCGGGGGTACGCGAATTGGAGAAAAAGCTGGGAAAGTTATTTAGACGTATGGCTAGTCAGTATGCAAAAGAGGGGAAATTTTCAACTACCTCTATTAGACCGTCAAATTTAAAGAGTTTGCTGGGAGTAAAACCCTTTTTACGTTATAAATATCAGGGGAATGAGTATGCAGGAGTTGTTATCGGTTTGGCATGGACTGCTGTTGGGGGCGAGATTCTATTTGTAGAGACAAGTTTGAGCCGTGGTAAAGAGGGAAAACTCACCCTAACGGGAAATCTTGGCGATGTTATGAAAGAGTCTGCAATGTTGGCTATGGAGTACATAAGATCTCACGCATCGGCATTAAAACTGGATCCGGATATTTTTTCTTCTTGGAATGTACATATTCATGTTCCTGAAGGAGCCATTCCTAAAGATGGCCCATCTGCTGGTATAACTATGGCTACATCTATTGCATCTGCTTTTACTCAACTTAAAGTAAAACCCAATTTGGCTATGACGGGAGAGATTACTCTTCGCGGAAAAGTTCTTCCGGTAGGAGGAATAAAAGAAAAAATTTTGGCGGCAAAGAGAGCCGGTATAAACCAAATTATACTTTGTGTAGAGAATAAACGTGATATAGAAGAGATAAATCCCGATTATTTGAGTGGTCTTACTTTCCACTATGTGAAAAATATTCTCGAAGTATGGAAAATTGCTCTTCTTGATGAAAAAGTTCAAGATGCTCAGCAAATAACAGTGTCAGACACTATAAAATAGCATAATAGCTAACGGCTTGCAGAGGTTTAAATTTCAATTACAGCACACAGACAATTTTTCCGGCGCAAGAGCCGGTAAAATTTACACAGAGCATGGAGTGATAGAGACACCAATCTTCATGCCCGTTGGGACTGTGGGCTCTGTAAAGGCGGTTTCGTTGAACGATTTGGAAGAGGATATAAACGCACAAATTATATTGGGTAATACTTATCATCTCTATCTACGTCCCGGTTTAGAGATTTTTCAGAAAGCCGGTGGTCTTCATCGTTTTATCGGTTTTAACCATCCTATACTTACCGATAGTGGAGGGTTTCAGGTATTTTCCTTATCAGGATTACGAAAAATGAGCGAAGAAGGAGTTGAATTTCAATCGCATATAGATGGTTCTCGTCATCTCTTTACTCCGGAACGGGTTATTGATATAGAGAGAAAGATAGGAGCTGATATAATGATGGCCTTTGATGAATGTACTCCGGGTACAGCCGATTACAGTTATGCCAAAAAATCTATGGAACTTACACATCGATGGCTTGATCGCTGTATATCACGGTATAAAGAAACTTTGCCCGAATATGGCTATTTTCAAGCTCTATTTCCTATTGTTCAGGGTTGTGTGTATAAAGATTTACGTATTGAGTCGGCAGAATGTATTGCCTCTAAAGAGTGCGATGGAAATGCTATTGGAGGGTTGGCAGTAGGTGAACCGGCAGAGGTTATGTATCAGATGATAGAGATTGTAAATAACATTCTTCCCGCCAATAAGCCTCGTTATCTAATGGGAGTAGGAACACCGGCTAATATTCTTAACTCCATAAGCCTTGGTGTAGATATGTTTGACTGTGTGATGCCTACTAGAAATGGAAGGAATGCTATGCTCTTTACAAAAGAGGGAATAATAAATATACTCAATAGTAAATGGAAAGATGCTTTTGAGCCAATAGAGACAGATGGAGCCTCGGTTGTAGACTCTCTCTACACAAAAGCTTATCTTCATCATCTTTTCAAATCTAAAGAACTCCTAGCCTTACAGATAGCTTCGGTTCACAATTTGGCCTTTTATCTCTGGTTAGTTAAAGAGGCACGTAAACATATATTATCTGACACTTTTAATGAGTGGAGAGAGAAAACCATAAAACAGGTAATGTATAGATTGTAGTAGTCATGAAATCCCCTATCTAAAAATAGAGATGAACAAACAGCTCAATAAAAAGTTGCTTAAGCTGATAGATTGGTATATTATAAAAAAATTTCTTGGCACATATTTTTTTTCAATAGCACTTATTGTAGCCATATCGGTGGTTTTTGATTTTAATGAACATATAGATAAATTGAAAGAAGCTCCACTTTCAGAGGTGATTTTTGGCTATTATATGAACTTTATCCCCTATTTTGCTAACCTGTTTAGCCCTCTGTTTGTATTTATTGCCGTAATTTTTTTTACCTCTAAACTTACTGAGAATTCAGAATTTATAGCTATGTTCTCAACGGGTATGAGTTTTAGACGGTTAATGGTCCCCTATTTGCTATCAGCTACGGTTATTGCACTTATATCATTTTTTTTGGGCTCTTACATTATACCCCGCGGTAGTGTTACCAGAATAGGATTTGAGAACACATATATGCGTAAAAGTAAGACTCATAGCGCTAGAAACATTCAACTTGAGGTGGCAGATAATGTCATAGCCTACATGGAGCGTTACGAGCATTATAATCGTACAGGTTACCGATTTTCTCTCGATAAGTTCGAGGATAAAAAATTAGTGTCACACCTTACGGCACGCTCTTTAGAGTATGATACTCTATCGGCAGAACCATTTCGCTGGAAGCTTAAAAACTATATGATACGTAATTTAGTCGATGATAGAGAGGAGATTATAAAAGGAGCTGAACTTGATACTATAATTCATATGGAACCTTCGGATTTTTTAATCCAGCGTGGCCAACAGGAAACAATGACATCACCTGAGCTGAGAGAGTATATAAATAGACAGAAACAGAGAGGATTAGGCAATATCAAAGAGTTTGAGATAGAATATCACAAGCGAATAGCTATGTCTTTCGCATCGTTTATTTTGACTATAATTGGAGTATCACTCTCAATTAGAAAAAGAAAAGGCGGTATGGGATTATATTTGGGTATAGGTATTGGCTTAAGTTTTGGTTATATTCTTTTTCAATCCATAGCTTCGTCGTTTGCAGTTAATGGCACAATGTCGGTTGCATGGGCTGAGTGGATGCCAAATATTTTCTACTCTTTTATTGCAGCATTTCTTTATTATAAAGCACCTAAATAGTTATTAAAGTGAGATTTAACGAATTTAATTTTGAACCCGATATACTTGACGCAATAGATTCTATGCAGTTTGAGGAGTGTACTCCTATTCAGGAACATGCTATACCCTACTTGCTAAAGGGAAAAGATTTGATAGGAGTAGCTCAAACCGGAACAGGAAAAACAGCAGCCTATCTACTACCCATACTTAACAAGTTAACATCGGGTAATTATCCCGAAAACGCTATAAATTGTCTGATAATGTTACCTACACGCGAGTTGGCACAGCAGATAGATCAACAGGTAGAAGCATTCTCATACTTTACTTCTGTATCGAGTGTAGCTGTTTATGGAGGTAATGACGGTATAAGATACGAACAGGAAAAGAGAGGTTTAGCTATGGGAACAGAAGTAGTTATAGCCACTCCCGGTCGTTTTTTAAGTCATATAAATCTGGGTAATGTAGATTTGTCAAAAGTGTCATTTTTTGTTCTTGATGAGGCCGATCGTATGCTCGATATGGGTTTCTATGATGATATTATGCAGATAGTAAAACAGTTGCCAACACAAAGACAGACCATTCTTTTTTCGGCAACCATGCCTAATGAAATACAGAAATTAGCAAATACAATACTTAAAGATCCCGCAGAGGTTAAAATTGCAGTATCCAGGCCTGCCGAAAAGATAATCCAGGCTGCATATATCTGTTACGAAACACAGAAAATAGCTATCATTCAGGCTCTTTTTAAATCGCAAGCTCCAAAAAGAGTGTTAATATTTGCCTCATCAAAATTAAAAGTCAAAGAGATAACAAAAACGCTACATATTCTCAAGTTAAATGTTGGAGAAATGCACTCCGACTTAGATCAACACAGGCGAGACGACATAATGCATAAATTTCGTAATGGCCATATAAATCTGCTTGTAGCTACCGATATAGTCTCTAGAGGTATAGATATTGACGATATAGATTTGGTTATCAATTTTGATGTTCCTCGTGATAGTGAAGATTATGTTCACCGTATAGGTCGCACTGCCAGAGCCGGAAGTGATGGTTGTGCCATAACATTTGTCAATCTGGACGAACAGCGTTTATTTAAAGCTATAGAGATATTTCTTAAAAAGGAGATCTATAAAATACCCGTTCCATCAGAACTAGGAATGTCACCTGCTTACGAACCCGATAGGCGCTCTTCTGTATCAAAAAAAAGAACGACCGTAAAAAAGCATAACAGATCTAGAAGCAGTGATAGAAAATCTAAAAAGCGTTAAATAAAAAAGAGTGTGATCGAATAAAATATATAGGACACACTCCCCTATCGTATAGATTTAATACTATTAATACTGTTCCTTTTTATTTGGGAAGTCTCCACTTTTTACATCTACAATATATCTCTCTACCGATTGAGTAATTACGGAGAATAAATCTGCATAACGGCGCAAAAATCTGGGGCTGAAATCTCTATTCATGCCCAGCATATCGGATATAACCAACACTTGTCCATCAACTTCACCTCCTGCACCTATCCCTATAATTGGAATTGAGACCTCTTTTGCCACCTTCTCTGCAAGTATTGCGGGTATCTTTTCAAGCACTATTGAAAAACATCCGGCCTCTTCAAGCAAACGGGCGTCGTTAATAAGCTTTTCGGCTTCATCTTTATCTTTTGCCCTTACCGTATAGGTTCCAAATTTATTAATAGATTGTGGCGTAAGCCCAAGATGACCCATAACAGGAATACCGGCATCAATAATATGCCTCACTGAAGCGATGATCTCTTTACCACCCTCTAGTTTCAAAGCATCGGCATGAGAAATCTTCATCATTTTAATAGCGTTCGTAACAGCCTCTATATCGCTCGTCTGATATGTTCCGAAAGGCATATCCACTACAACCAGAGAACGTGTTGCCGCTCTAACCACCGATTTAGCATGGTATATCATTTGATCTAAGGTAATGGGTAGCGTTGTAACATTGCCTGCCATAACATTCGAAGCTGAATCGCCAACTAAAATGACATCCACTCCTGCGCTGTCTACAATTCTGGCCATGGTATAATCGTATGCTGTAAGCATTGAAATTTTCTCTTTCCGCAATTTCATCTCTCTAAGCCTATGAGTTGTAACCTTGCGTTTATCGTCTAAAATATATCCCATAATTATAAATAATAAATCAAATCACAAAGTTAAGCATTAATTGTCTCTATTTTTTAACTTTGTAAAAATAAAAAATGATGAATTCTACCCAGTCAATCTTTCCGGCACTTACAATATACAGAGCCTCAGCAGGATCAGGAAAAACATTTATGTTGACTGTAAGATATATAAGTCTACTGATTAGAAATCCGGACAAGTATCGTAACATACTTGCCGTGACTTTTACTAATAAGGCAACAAACCAGATGAAAGAGAGAATATTAAGTCAACTATATGGGATTCATAAAGATCTTGACGACTCTCGTGTTTACTTTGAAGAGGTGCGTAAAACTTTACCTGGTAATTTTTCTGATGCCACTATCCGTTATAATGCCGGGAAAGCACTTAATCTACTCCTGCACAATTTCAGCCATTTTCGTGTAGAGACAATAGATAGTTTCTTTCAAACTATACTTCGCAATTTGGCTAAAGAGCTTCGTATAGGTAGTAACCAAACATTAGAGTTGGATACAAAGAGAGTAATAGAAGAGGCCGTAGAGGGTTTTTTAAAGAGTATAAAGCCAAATTCTACCGAACTTAGAGAGGTGATACGTTTTATAGAAAACCATATTAATAATCAAGACAACTGGAAAATAGATGAGAAACTCAGGGCCTTTTCAAAACAACTTTTTCAAGAGAGTTTTCTTGAGCGTGGGGAGTCACTTAGGGAGGTACTTAAAAAACAAGATGGATTGGCCGACTATTCAGTGCTAATAAAAAAAACTAAAGAGGCTGCTTTGAATCGGATTAGTCTTTTTGGAAAAGAGTATTTTTCAATCTTGCCTAAATCAGGTATTGACTCCAAATATATCAGATCTGATATAGAAAAATATTTTAACAGATTGATTGAGGGAGATTTAGACAGGGCTTTTTCTGCAAAAAGAATCATTAATATTATTCAAGGGAACTATACTTTAATACTTAAAAGCGCACCCAACCACGATATTCTCGAAGTAATTTCAATTAAAACAATCCTTCCGTTAATAGAGAGATCTCGTTTTGAATTGGAAAAAATTTATACCATTGTTAACTCATGCGATCTATCTATAGAATTTCTTCATGAATTAAATCTACTTACAAATATACGTGGGGAGATTAATTGGCAAAACGATCGGAAAAATCGTTTTATTATGTCAGATACCAGCCACTTACTAAATCAGCTTGAAGAGGGCGATACATCTTTTGTATTTGAGAAGACCGGTAGCTTTATACGTCATATAATGGTTGATGAATTTCAGGACACCTCCAGGCTTCAATGGCGTAATTTGAGCATACTGTTTCTTGAATCTATATCGCAGAACCAAGAGAGTTTAGTTGTAGGTGATATTAAACAATCTATATATCGTTGGCGAAACAGCGATTGGCAAATATTAAACTCAGAGATAACGGAACGTTTTAAGGCTTATAATCCACATACAGTAACTCTTACAACCAATCGTAGAAGTTCTCTGAATATAATAGAATTCAATAATCTGTTTTTCCCTGCTGCCGCTAATGCTCTTAATGATGACTTTATCAATGATTTTTCAACACCTTGCCATGCTTTACTTCAGGCATATGCGGATGTGGAGCAACAATCACCCACAAAAGAGAAGAGCGGTTTTGTTAGTATAAAGTTGATCACCTCTAACGAGAATAAATCGGAAAAAACTCCTGAAATGCTTCAGGCTCTTGCCGAACAGTTTAAAAATCTTATCGATTCCGGAGTTAGGCAGAGTGATATAGCCATACTGTTCCGTAAAAAGAGTGATATATCAGAGGCTGCTGCCTATTTTGCCAATAATCATCCTGAATTAAAGGTAATCTCTAACGAAGCTTTCCGTTTGGACTCTTCCGGTTCCGTACGTATACTGATAAATGCTCTAAAGTGGATATCGGACAGTACAGATACAATAGCTCTTATAGAGCTGGCATGGGAGTGGCAACGTTTTGTACAGAAAGAAGATAAATCGCTACAGGACCTGCTTATTGATGGGGCTATCTCTAATCTGCCAGAGACATTTGTAAATGAATCCCGCCATCTACGACAAACACCTCTATTTGAGCTGACAGAGAGACTTTTTGTTATACTTGAGTTAGAAAAAATAGAAGATCAGGACTCCTATATTTTCTATTTTTTCGATTCTCTTTATGACTATGTAAAGAGAGAAACGAACAGTTTGGAAAATTTCTTAGATCATTGGAATAGTTCAATGTGTAGCGAAACAATACCATTCGATCAGTTAGATGGCGTGCGTCTTATGACTATTCACAGCTCTAAAGGCTTGGAATTTCATACAGTGATGTTACCTTTTTGCGATTGGGAGTTTAATGAAAACAAGTATCATACTGAACAGATTTGGTGCGAACCTTCAGAAGAACCCTTTAATAAAATTCCTCTGCTGCCCATAAGTTTCAAAGTAAGAATGAACGATTCCATATTTAAAGAAGAGTATATAAATGAACGTTCCTATCGGCTTATAGATAATCTTAACCTGCTTTATGTGGCATTTACGCGTGCTCGTCACAATTTATCAGTAATAGGACATATTAAAGAGAGAAAAGAGAATATAAAAAAAATTAGCACCATAAGCGATCTTATTTTAACCTCGCTCGGCAATAATTATCTTTTTAAAAGTAACGGAAAGGAGTATGATTTTATTTCTGGTCAAATAGTACCCTATACTGAAAAATTAGAACAGAAATCATTAAATCCTTTTCTCTCGGAGTATAAAAAAACTGTAGTACCTATGGTTACTTACAAAGAGGCCTTTAATTTCAGAGAATCAAATCTTTCATCAAAGTTTGTCCGAAACCTTAGCAATGAGAGCGATGATTGGCAATTGCAAGAGAAATATATTGAGACGGGAAATTTGCTACACAAGCTTTTTTCTACTATAAGAATAGCTTCCGATTTAGACTTAGGCATAGCTCGTCTGGTTAGTCAGGGCTTAATAGAATCAGCGCATAAAGAGAATTCAATCAGAGATTTAGCTTCTTCTGCACTATCCAATCCTATTGTGCAAGAGTGGTTTAGTGGCAAATACAGACTATTTGTTGAAAATGCCATACTTATCAATACTAATGGCATTGTTCAGATAAGAAGGCCCGACAGGGTAATGATTCATGGAGATACAGCAATTGTGACAGATTTTAAATTTGGCAATCCCAGCAAGGAGCATCAGCAACAGGTGTATGAGTATATCTCATTACTTAAATCTATGGGATATACAACAGTTCGCGGATATCTTTGGTATATTTTCCAAAACCGAATAGAGGAGTGTAGAATGGTATAAAATATTTATGATGAGTAATTTTCTTCAAATAGTAGCAAGTGATATTTTCCAGAAATTCAATAGTCAAGAAGAGGGATTTGCCGATTTAGCTATAATTTTTCCAAACCGTCGGGCTAGAATTTTTTTTGAGAAGTATCTTGGCGATTGTTCAACCGCCCCCATTTGGTCTCCTTCTTATTTAACAATATCGGATTTATTTCAGACATTCTCTTCTTTACGTATATCAGATACTGAATCATTGATCTGTAGGCTTTATAAGATATACAAAGAGGAGACAGGCAGTAACGAAACTCTGGACAGTTTTTGGAATTGGGGTGAGCTTATGCTGCAGGATTTTGACGATATAGACAGAGAGATTGTTAATGTCAAAGCACTATTTTCTAGTTTAGACGAAGAGAATTTAATGCATTTCGGCAACACATTTTTGAGTGATAAACAACAAGAATCCTTAAAAGATTTTTTCTTAAATTTCTCTGTAGATCGTCACTCTCTGCTCAAAGACAGATACGTAGCAATCTGGAGTGTTTTAGAAAAAATTTATAATAGACTGCGCAAAGAGCTTCTAAGTGAGAACATAGCCTACGAAGGCTTGTTGCAGAAAGAAGTTGTGCAGACCATTCTCGCAGAAAATCTCACTTTTAATAAATATATATTTATAGGTTTTAATTATATTAGTAAAGCCGAAAAATTACTCTTTTCAACTCTAAGAGATCAAGAGAGGGCTATTTTTTACTGGGATTATGATACCAGCTATATAAATAACCCTTACAACGAGGCAGGACGTTTTATCAGACAGAATTTAAAAGATTTTCCAAATCAGCTTAAAGATGAATCCTATTTTACCACTTCAAAGCTTCCCTTATTAACAATAGCCAGCTCCTCGACCGACAATATTCAGGCTCGTTACATATCGCAATGGATAGAGACAATAGATGGTGCCGTAGAGAGCGATACAGCTGTGGTGCTTTGTGATAGCGGCCTGCTTCAACCAGTTCTTCGTTCAATACCATCTAATCGTGTAGATCATATGAACGTGACCATGGGATATCCATTGCGTCAGACATCGCTCTACACTCTAATACAGACACTGTTAGATTTACAAAACTCCTTTGCTACAGAATCGGGGAAATACAATATAAATCATGTAAGGAGCATTCTTTTAAACCCATTGGTAGATAAGTTGGTTCCAGAGGCAGAGAATCTTCTCTCAACACTAATTGTAAAAAAACGTCTCTATCCCTCTTTTGATGAATTGAATATTAATGAAATTTTAGGCTTAATATTTAGTAAACAGAGAGATAACCTATCTTTGTTAAAGTATCTTCTTAATCTATTGGAGCTTCTCGCTCCCCTTTTCTACGATGCTGAAACATCAAGTGAAAATACCCTTAATCAGGAGTCGCTATATCTGGCATATACAAAAATATCCCGTCTTTCCTATCTTGTGGAAAAAGAAGAGCTAACAGTACAATTCGACACCCTGCGCCGCCTACTAACACGAATGTTATCGACTGTTTCTATACCTTTTAGCGGCGAGCCGGCTATGGGTATGCAGATAATGGGTATACTCGAGACACGTAATTTGGATTTTCGTAATATTCTTATGCTTTCCGCATCGGATGATTTTTTACCAAGCAAAACAACCTATTCTTCTTTTATTCCACACTCTCTGCGATCTCTGTTTGGAATGACAACTATTCAAGACCGTAATGCTGTGGTTGCATACAACTTTTACCATCTTCTGCAACGGGCCGAAAGAGTAACACTGGTATACAACAAAGAGGCTTCCGCCAGTCGTAATGGACAACCCTCACGTTTTATTCTTCAATTAATGGCAGAGTGGCCGGAACCTATAGAAAGAGTCTCTCTTCAATCCTCTATCAATATAAATAGACAGGATAGCATATTGATTCAGAAAACTGCTCCTATATTGGAAAAAATGTGCCGGATATATGATAATCCCTCAAGAAGCAGCTCATATTTATCTCCCTCGGAATTAAAAAAATATCTACGCTGCCCACTTATGTTCTATTTTTCTAATATAGAGAGAATAAAACCGATAGAGAGGTTAGATGGTAGTATTGATTCCAGACTATTTGGCACTCTATTTCATAAAAGTATAGAGCTGGTATATCACCATCTTATCTCTGAAACTAATTCCGGTGTTATTAATAGGGAGTCGATAAAAAAACTATTGAACAACTCTACAATAGTCACATCGTATGTAGATAAGGCCTTTAAAGAGATTTATCTGAGTAATTCTGATATTTCGGTAAGCGAATATAACGGCATACAGATGATAAATCGTGAAGTGATTTCACGTTACATAGTAAAAGTGCTATCTGATGATAAAAAATATGCTCCATACAGATATTTAGCCAGCGAGGCGGGTTCATATAGAACAGTAATAGAGATACCCCATCCATTAGATAAGAGTAAAGTTATGGGAATAACTTTAGGAGGTTTAATAGACCGTATAGATAGTAAAAATGGTGTAATTAGGATAGTGGACTATAAGACAGGTAATCCTGATAACATGTCTAAAATATCTGATAAATTATTTTCAATAAATCACACCTCTATAACAGAAGATGAGTTTCAGGTTTTTTATTATGCTTTAATTCTATCGCGTCAAAAAGAGTATAAGAATAAAAAACTAGCTCCCTTTTTAATTTATACAAGAGCAGCAGGTACTCAGAGAGATAAGAGTGAATATCTTACCATTAATAAAAAATCGTTAATCGATTTCTCAAAATATTTGCCCGAATATAATGAAAATCTAAAAAAAGTGATTGTTGAAATATTCAATGGAGATATTCCGTTTACTCAAACATCTGTGGAAAAAAATTGCAAATTTTGCGATTATAAATCTATCTGTAAAAGGTGATTAACTCTCTATCTTGGCCATAATCTTTAACTCTTCGGCTAGATATTCAGGCGTATAACCCAATTTAGACTTGGCCACAGTTTCCGGAGTGCCTTGCGAGAGTATTTCACCGCCTCCTCGTCCGCCTTCCGGTCCAATATCGATAATCCAATCGGCCATTTTGATAACATCTAGGTTGTGTTCTATAACAATAACGCTATTTCCCTTATCTACTAAACGGTTTAATACCTTCATAAGAACTCTTATATCATCAAAATGTAATCCGGTAGTTGGTTCGTCAAGAATATAGAGAGTTTTGCCAGTATCTCTTTTAGATAGCTCTGTAGCTAATTTTACCCGTTGGCTTTCACCACCCGATATAGTTGTAGATGGTTGTCCAAGCCTTAAGTATCCCAAACCCACCTCTTGAAGCACTTTGATCTTATTTAGTATATTCGGTACATTTTCAAAAAAATCCACAGCCATATTTACGGTCATATCCAGAACATCTGCAATAGATTTTCCTTTAAATCTAACCTCTAATGTTTCGCGGTTATACCTTTTGGTATGACAAACCTCGCAAGGTATCATAACATCGGGCAAAAAATTCATCTCTATTGTCTTGTAACCGTTCCCTTTACAAGCCTCGCACCTGCCTCCCGGTACATTAAAAGAGAATCTGCCCGGTTTGTAAGCTCTTATTTTTGCCTCCGGAAGATTTACAAATAAGGATCTAATATCGCTGAATACGCCCGTATAAGTTGCCGGATTAGAACGGGGAGTACGTCCCAAAGGAGATTGATCAACATTTACAACCTTATCTATATTTTCCAATCCCTCTACACTTTTATAGGTAAGAGGTTCTTTTAATGATCGATAAAAACGCTTGGAGAGAATAGGTTGCAGAGTTTCGTTTACCAGTGTAGATTTTCCACTTCCGGACACACCGGTTACGCATATTAGTTTTCCAAGTGGAAATTCGACATCGATATTTTTTAGATTATTTCCCGAACATCCTCTTAGAGTAATAGTTTTGCCGTTTCCCTTTCGGCGATGTATAGCTCCCTGATCCACCCGTATTTGGTTGTTTAGATATTTGGCGGTTAAAGTGTCACTCTTAAGCATATCTTGAGGCATTCCGGTAAAGACAATCTCTCCTCCTCTTTTGCCTGCCTTAGGACCAAGATCAACCATCCAATCCGCATTTAACATCATCTCCTTGTCATGTTCAACCACTAGAACAGTATTCCCGGCATCACGTAGGGTCTTTAGGGAATTTATTAGTTTTCTATTATCTCTCTGATGTAGACCTATGCTTGGTTCATCTAAAATATAGAGAACATTTACCAATTTAGAGCCTATCTGAGTAGCAAGACGTATTCTTTGTTCCTCTCCACCGGATAAAGATTCTGAAGGACGGTTAAGAGAGAGATACTCTAACCCCACATTAAGCATAAATTGTAATCTCACTTTAATCTCTTTAAGAATTTGAGTCGCTATTATAGCTTGCCTATCGGAGAGTTTATGTTCAACATCTATAATCCATTCATTAAGATCTTTTATATCCATAGAAGCCACTTCGTAAATATTTTTACCATCAATATAGTAACTCAGTGACTCCTTGTTTAGCCTGGCACCCAAACATTTCGGACAGCAAGTGGTAATAGCAAATTGATCAACCCATTTTTGTTCGGTGGAGCTAAGATCAGTTTGCTGGCGCATAGAGCGGATATATTTAGAAATTCCCTCGTATTCCATAAACACAGAGTCATTATCGCTATTAATACCCGTAATCTTAACTTTTATTCTTTCGTCTGAGCCATTAACTAACTCATCAAAAACATCGTCTGAAAGATCTTGGATAGGAGTCTCTATAGAGTAATCATATTT
>DASRNO010000076.1:0-16977 GCA_035647375.1 Bacteroidaceae bacterium | reverse complement strand
AGGAAAATATATAATTATCTCAGCTCCTTCGGGCTCTGGCAAATCTACAATTGTCAAAAAGATTATGAATCATAAGGAACTGAACCTTCATTTTTCCATTTCAGTCACTAACCGTAAGCCTCGCACAAATGAGCAGGATGGCAAAGACTATTTTTTTCTCTCTAATGAGGAATTTCAGAGGCATATTGACAATAATGATCTTCTTGAATACGAAGAGGTTTACAAAGGATTATTCTATGGTACTCTTAAAAGTCAGATAGAAAAGTCTATTATAGAGGGTAAAAATATTGTATTTGATGTAGACGTTGTTGGAGGAAACAGTATTAAGAACTATTTTAAAGAGCGTGCCCTTTCTATTTTTATTCAACCTCCATCTATACAGGAACTAAGGAGCAGATTGCTAAAACGGGGAACAGACTCAGTTGAGATGATAGAAAAACGAGTTGCAAAAGCTAAAAATGAGTTAATGTTCGCTCATTCATTCGATGTGATAATAATTAACGATCATCTTGAAAAAGCCGTTGAAGAGACACTCTCGGCTATAAAAACATTTTTAAATGCTGACAAAGATTAATACAGGAATTTTTGGAGGTAGCTTCAACCCTTTCCATAACGGACACCTAACTATTGCCAAGAGTGTAATGGAAAATTATATGGTAGATGAACTGTGGTTAATGGTAACTCCACTAAATCCATGGAAAAAAGAACAAAATCTACTACCCAACCAAAAAAGGCTGTCAATGGTCTCACAGGCTATTACAGGATTAAAAAATAGCAAAGTATCAGATTTTGAATTCCAACTTCCTATCCCCTCTTTCACTGCCAATACTCTAAAAGAACTAACAAAAAATTATACTGACAGGAGATTCACACTGATAATAGGCGCAGATAACTGGAGTGAATTCGATAAATGGCAGGATTACGAATTTATACAAAACAATTTTGATATTATACTATTTCCCCGTTCCGGATATCCCATACATAAAGTGACCGAAAGAACACGTCTATTAGATTCTCCTATGATTGATGTTAGCTCTTCAATAATAATTAAACGGCTTAAAAAAGGATTGCCTATTGATATGATGGTTCCAAAGAGTGTAGCAGATACTATTTACAACGAATCTCTCTTCAAAGATTAAACATCTCTCTTTTCAATAAGAGCCACAGCATATGCTGTTAATCCCTCCTGTCGTCCTGTAAAACCGAGTTCTTCGGAGGTTGTTGCTTTAATAGAGATCTGTTCACTATTTATACCCATAGTCAAAGCCATAATCTCTATCATTTGGGGAATATAAGGATTAAGTTTTGGCTGTTCAGCACATATAGTAGCATCAATATTACCAATAATATAGCCCCTGTTTTGAAGAAGTTGAACACATTTTTTTAATAAAATCTTACTATCAATATCTCTATAATTGTTCTCTTTGTCCGGGAATTGATATCCTATGTCGCGGAGATTAGCAGCTCCTAGAAGAGCATCGCAAACAGCATGTATCAAAACATCGGCATCAGAATGCCCAAGGAGTCCCTTAAAAAAGGGAATTTTTACTCCACCCAACCACAAATCTCTATTTTCAACAAGTCTGTGTACATCAAAACCAAATCCTACTCTTATATTCATATTATCTGCCAACTATACTCTTTAACCCATTCAGATCAAAAGAGAGAGTGAAACGTAAAGTCTGGTCAAGCGGATTACTCTGTGATGTTGATATTAGATAGGCTGCATCAAGCGAGAATACGTTCATCTTAAAACCTGCCCCTAAAGTGAAATATTTACGATTCCCTTTATACTCATTTTCATAGTGATAACCTCCTCTCACAAAAAACTGATCGTTATATATATACTCTGCACCTATTCCCCAATATATCTCTCTAAGTTCCTCTTTAAAACCTCCGGGAGCATCAGAAAATGACTTAAATATACCCGAAATTGGTGCAATATCATTGTATCCAGTGCTCTCTAACCAAGTGGCATATTCCGATGAATAGGAAAAATCATCACTGGATAACTCAGGATAATTCTCAAGCATGAATTGCGAATAAGTGGGGCGCGTTGGTACCATTAACTTATTTATATCAGCACTAATTGAAAACGCATTATATTCATCGACCGGAATAAGCAGAGAAAACCCCATTCGTAAATTAGTGGGAATAAATTCGTTAGTCTGCCCCCCATCATATGAAATCTTACTTCCTATGTTAGAAGCGTTCAGTCCAAGACCTAACATACACTCTCTACGTCCTATGAAAATATAGCTATTCCTGTATAGAGCTATATCGGCAGCAAAAGAGCTTCCTGCAGTAACATCATCGGAATAGTCATATTGTAAATCCGAATATATTACTCTTAGGCCTACTGCTGCAGAAAGAGATTGAGATAACATTCTGGAATAGGCAAAATCTAAAGCCATTTCGTAGGGCCTAATAGTATAAATATCGGCTATCACCTCGCCCAAAGAAAAATATGTAAGAGAGCTACTAATTGCAGAGTAGTCGTCAATCTTATAATATCCCGTTAGATAAGCCAAATCTATATCACTTACCAATTGTCTAAGCCATGGGGTATAACACAGAGATAACCCGGCAGGACTCCCCGTAAAAGGATACTTGGCTGGATTCCAATACTGATTATTGTTATCAAAATAAGGGTCTGTAGCACACCCTACATCACCCATTGCTCCTGCCCTTGAGTCAGGCGCTATTGATAACGATGTTACTCCTGTATAAACAGGATTAAAGATCTCTTTCTGTGCCTTAGTTAAACTTGTTACAATTAATAATAATACTATTAGCGCTATTATCTTTTTCATACTAATTTTTTCTTTTCTACTAAAACCGATTTAATCCGTTAGTAACTATTATAACTGCATCACAACTCTTTTATTGTTCTTAAATAGTTTAAATAACAGATTCTTTAATCGTTTAAAATAATCAATTTTTCCGAAGCCGTACTCTTTATGTTTTCACCATATGTAATGGTGCATCTATATATATATATACCAGGAGTCAAAGGTTCTCCTCCGTTACCACGAAGATTCCAATCAGTTACAGTAATACCATTTGTAGAGAGATCGCGTAAAGCCATGTTCCAAACAAGACGTCCGGCAGTATCAAAAACCTCTATATTAATGACAACCTCTTTACCGGGCTGATCATGAGATATTATAAACGAAGTATTTGTTCTGGCCGGATTTTTTGTAGTTCGGATATTACATATTTTCGGCTTAAGATTATTGACAACTACAAATCCCAGAGTAGCAGAATTCGAGTTGTTTAACACATCCCAAGCTCTGAGTACGAGAGTGTGATATCCCTCAGGTAGTTCTGGAAAAATAAAAGATACTAAACCATCGGTATAATTACCCGGCTGAGAAACAAAATAGTTATTAAGAATATAGGTATATTCTGGGTTATTATCTATTGTAACCACAATATCATGACCTATCCCATTACCTGAAGTATTTAACCCATCAGGGTCATGCAACTCAGCCACAAGATAGGGAGTCTGATTAACTTTTCCCCCACATACAAAATCAGGAGTATTTAGATATAACCGAATATCTGGTCCTAAAGAATCCGTTGACAAATCATCTATAGTACCCCCCACCAAAAAATTGTCAAAATATCCATTTACTGTCCTGCTATTATCAGATTTTACAGCATATAATTTTATCATACCGTTTTTATCGGAATAGTTTATATCTAACGGTACAGGAAATGAAAATCCAAAAAGACCATTTATAATAGAATCCGATCCGGAAAATATTATTCTATCTCTATCGTAATAGGTAAAGGAAGTGTCGGCATTTAAACTATTGTTAAGTGTGGTTATCAAACGCTCGTTATCTAATATTGTAGAAAAAATTTTTCCCGTAAAAGTGCTATCTATCACCCCGGGAGCTAATTCTACGTGTCCTTTTACAGAAACCACCCCTCCAGCCTTAGCATATTGTGCAGGATAATCGGCAGGAGTATTATTAAATGAGTCAACCATTATACCTTTATCTGCCATTCCAATCCTTAAAGCGGGGTCACCTAGAAGAACAAAATGTAATTTGTTTTCACTTTTATCCTGACCAGATGTAACAAGCGATGTTTTGGATAAACGCACCGCATCTCCCAATCTGTAGCGCTCTCCTGTCTCGTCACTTCCGAAAACAAAATCGGAGAACAACATATTCATATTTGTATTATATGTTGAATATACAGTTCTAGTAGTTGAAAATACACCTATAGCTCCTCCCGAAGGATTAAGTAAAGCATTCTCTCCAAAACTACCAGTAGCAGCATCGAATGGATTAATATCGCACGATGAAACCACCCACAAAGGCAAACAGGGTGAATTTAGAGCAAGCATATCATTCTTGTTCAACACCTTTTCGTGAGAAAGCACATCGGCACTGCCATGGCCGGAATAGTTTACCATAAGAGCTCCATCGTTGAGTTGATCAAGCAAACTCTTTCTTACCGAGGGGTAACTGTTACCAGAGGCTGAAACCTCCATCTTATATGCATCCCAATAGATTTTTTTTAAATGAAAAGATGGATATTTTCTAGCTACCATTCTTGCAACAACGTCAATATCCCTCATATGAGCATTGTTATCGCCATCATCGCCAAGAAAAATTATACGATTTAACCATGCGCCCACATTCTGATTTTTCATATAAGCTATAGTCTTATCTACTACATCTTTTGCCGAATCTGATGTCCGTACGGGGAAGCGGCCAATTCCCACATCAACCTTGTCAAGTAATAAATTTGAGCCCTCTCCGTCATCAAGGAGACCAAAATAATCTTCCATAACATAAGATCGTGTCTTACTAAAAGAGTTATCAGACTCAAAGCATAATAAAAAATCATCTGGGTTATATCCTTTCCACTCCTCTGTAACCATACGATTATCCCAGGCACCATCACCAAAAAGAAGCAGATATCTTGGCATAGCAATATCTGATCTATCGTATAACATCTTTAAAAATCTACGATATGCCGTGGCATCAGGTGTTCCTGAAGAAAACTCATTAAATATTCTATCCGCCCTCACAACAGCTACACTCATACCATCTATATCTCTATGCGCTTGTGCAAGACGTTCAGCCTGATTCGTTAAGATACCACTGGCTGGAACAATAATTATCATCTCTACAGGATCCATCCCATGAAGATTCTGATTCTCCACTTTTCCAACAATCTCCGGTTCATTAAAAGTCCCCTTAACATCTACCGCCACAAACTGATCTAAACTGTTACTTTGTAATGTCTCTGTATAACAATATTCCTCATCAATTGTAGATGGTAATAGAGTTATCTCTCCATTACCATCTATTCGCCAAACTTTTATATTCTTATTTGCTCCTGCTATTTTGAAAAATATATTTCCTCTTTTAGTTCCTGTTCTAAAAAGTAGCTGAGACCCACGCATAGCTAATTTACGGGTAAAGTTAAGCCTAATGTAATCAACTCTTCCTGATACTCCGGCCGGACGGATATGAGTAAGATTGACTGTTGAGTTAGAGGAGAATACTCCTCTACATATTAAACTTGTTTCTGCTACTGTAGCCACTTCGTTAGATGATATCGGAGAGATACTTAGATTTCCTAACTGCTCACCATTTACCTTTACAGAGAGAGAGGTATAAGCAGAGTGACTTGCTGAAAAGCGTACCGAAAGAATCACACTATCTTCGGTTATTTCATCAAGAATAAACTGGTAATCGCGACTATTACCATTTACGTAATTATAACTATCAAAAAACTGGTTACCTGAATGATACCAACTAAATAACTCCTTTTCGTATAGTTCATAATCAGGATATGTTACAACCTCTGTTCCTAAAAAAGGTGATATAGAGGTTTCCGTTGCGAATAACGCAGGAGAAGAGTCTGTTTCAGTAAGAAAATAGTAACCATATTGAGAATAGGTGTTCTGTGTATGTTCAAAGTATCCGTTATATAACATTTCCCATTTAATAGGCCCCTTTGCGAAAAAGAGAGAATAACCGTTTTCTCTCCATAATGGTACTTCCGGTATATCATCAGGTAATCTATCTAACTGAGTGCGAGGTAGAATATTTCCACCATATCCAAAAAGACGCACTTTAGATGGATCTTTAAATCCCATTTCTTTAAGTCGACTATCTGTAAGTTTATAAACCCCCGTATCCTTTACTCTAATTTTTACCCACTTACCAGAGCTCAAAACTGAATTATTACTATATAAATCCCGTTTTGAGATAGAAAAACGTTGAATATTTTCTTTTTGCTCCAATTCAATAGGTGTTGGATGTAAAGTGAGTTTAAAAGAGTTTATCTTGTAATATTTACCATTTCTAAAAACAATTGGGATAAAACCAATGTCCACAAACATCTTTTTAGCCGATATCCCCATTGAGTGGTCTATCAATGGCCACGCTCCAATACTCTCTTTATAATTATCAAGCCTCCACCTATCCACATCTTTCTTACTCAAGAGCTCAAATTCAGGATATTCTATTATAGGTTGATATGTAAAATCTAAAGAGTCAGGCCCAATTTCTATCTGTACGGTATAATATGGCAGCAATGTATCAGAGTTCCACTCCAACCAACTCAAATTCACAAATGGAGAGGCTTTAGTAAGCGAAACACAGATAAGAAAAAACAATAATAGACCTACGTTTTTTATATAATTACACACTATTTATCTCCATTTTTATCTGATATGAAAATCAAGTAATTTATCCTCTTCAATGTATCCCTCAAAATGCTGCCCTATACTTGTAGGCCCTATACCTGCGGGAGTCCCCGTGAATATTAGGTCGCCTGTTCTTAAAGTAAAATAACAACTTACAAAAGAGATTATTTTTTCTATCGAGAATGTCATATCTCCTGTATACCCTTTCTGTACTGTTTCCCCATTAATATTTAAATTGAAATGCAAACTCTGTGCATCAGAGTATCGCTCTTTCGGAACAAAATCGCCAATAACCGCCGATGAGTCAAAAGCTTTGCACAACTCCCAAGGTAAACCTTCTGAACGGAACTCTTCCTGCATATCTCTCGCTGTAAAATCAATACCTACAGTCAGTACATCCCAGTATCTATATGCAAATTTTTCATCAATATTTTTACCCAGTTTATCAATACGAATCACTATTTCTGTCTCATATTCTATTCGATTAGAAAAATCGGGCAAAAAAAATGGACGTCTATTTCGTAAAATTGCTGAATCAGGTTTTAAAAAAACAACCGGATTAGTCTGTTTTATCAACGTATTTCCAAGCTCATTATTGTGTCCCGAATAATTCATGCCAATGCATATTATCTTCATTACACAAGTTTTTTTATAATTATAATTGTCACAAAAGTAACAAAATGAAATATTACATCAAATGGTAAATAAGAAAGATACTATATATTTGTATCTCAATCATTCAACTAAAAACAAACTAACAATGGCAAATAGAGACAACAACTGGAAAGATCGTCTAAATATAGTCTATTCAACTAATCCCGATTTCAAATTTGAGACCGATAATGATATTATTGAGGAGGTTTTACCAAAACAACAACAAATTTTGAGAATTTTCACTGAAAAACGTAATAGAGGTGGAAAGACTGTTACTGTAATAAAGGGTTTTGTAGGTCCTGAAAACGAATTAAAAGAGTTGGCAAAGTATCTAAAAAGATATTGTGGCACTGGTGGCTCCGTTAAAGATGGAGAAATTATAATACAAGGGGAATTTAAACAAAAACTAAAAGTTAAGTTGAAAGAGGAGGGTTATATAAATACAAAATAGGCGGTAAGTCACAAAGTATGATAACCTACCGCCTATTAAGTATATATTTCTACTAATTACTACTCATCTCTCAAAGTGATACGTTTAAAAGCTGTAATAGTTAAATCTGGATGGTAAGCTTTCAAATATTCAGACACAGTTTTTTTATCGTCTATTAAACACTTCTGGTTAAGCAGACAGTTTTCATCATAAAATTTCTTTAAGCGTCCCTCAGCAATACGGTCAATTATATTCTCGGGTTTACCCTCTTTTCTAGCCTTGTCAACGGCAATCTCCTTCTCTTTGGCTACCACCTCTGCAGGAACCTCCGATTCACATATTGCTATAGGATTTTGAGCTGCTATTTGCAACGCTATCTCATGAATATATTTTTTATCCTCTACCTCCCTGTTAAAAGCAACAAGTACACAAAGAAAATTTTTCCCCTGATGATTGTAAGAAGCCAACACAGGAGCCTCAAGAACCTCATAGGTATCAAGATCCATCTTCTCACCTATAATACCGGTACGCTCTATAATAACGTCAGCTACAGTCGAATCATTCATAGCCAGAGCCTTGACCTGTTCTAATGTTTTACAACGGTTAGCCACTGCAGCATCCAATATATCGCTTGTCAGCTTAATAAAATCAGCATTTTTTGCTACAAAATCAGTCTCACACTTAAGCGCTATTATAGCACCAAATGTTCCGTCAACTTTCAACATAACACAGCCTTCAGAGGTTTCGCGGTCAGAACGTTTCGCAGCAACAGCAAGACCCTTTTTGCGGATCTCCTCCATAGCCTTATCGAAATCTCCATTTGCCTCTGTTAAAGCTTTTTTACAATCTACCATACCAGCTCCCGTTATTTTACGAAGCTTGGTTATATCAGCAACAGAAATAGCCATCTATCAATCTTTTAATAAATAAAACACAACTCAATCTTTTTTGGTCGCCGATTTGCGTACCTTTTTAATTTTTTCTTTAACCTCTACTTGGTCCATATCATCATCATCATCGATATCAGTTACAACATTTTCATCAAACTTTGTCTCATCTGAAATCTCCTCCTCATCCTCTTGTAATTTAGACACTTCTTCATCGTTGTCAATTGTATCAGCTCTTCTAGTAATCTTACGAATACGTTCTCTGCGAGGTTTATCGGACTTCTCGCTACTCTCTTCATCAACAACGCTAGCCTCACTCCTGTCAGCTTTGCGTTCCTCAAGACCTTCTGCAATAGCCTGACAACATATACTTAATATAAATTCCACCGATTTCGTGGCATCGTCATTAGCGGGAATAACATAATTAATATTAGATGGATCCGAGTTTGTATCAACTATTGCAAAAATCGGAATTCCCAGACGAACCGCTTCGCGAACAGCAATATTCTCTTTCATCACATCAATAACGAAGAGAGCAGCCGGCAAACGGGAAAGATCAGCAATAGAACCTAAATTCTTCTCTAATTTGGCACGTCGACGCGAAATTTGAAGAATTTCACGTTTGGAAAGATTCGAATAAGTTCCATCACTAGTCAATTTATCAATCGTGGTCATTTTTTTAACCGCCTTACGAATAGTTGGAAAATTGGTAAGCATACCACCGGGCCAACGCTCAATAACATAAGGCATATTTACAGCCGATACCTTTTCAGCTACAATCTCTTTTAACTGTTTTTTTGTACCGACAAAAAGAATTTTTTTCCCATCTCGAGCCATATTTTTCAAAATCTCGTAGACTTGATCAATAGCAGCAACAGTCTTATGTAAATCAATGATATGAATACCATTGCGCTCCATAAAAATATAAGGCGCCATTAAAGGATTCCATTTACGGCGCAAATGGCCAAAATGACAACCAGCCTCAAGTAGCTGCTCAAAAGTTGTTCTAGACATAAAAATAATTTAATTGTTTACTTTCTTTTTTCACCTCAACTATCCGGTAGCTGAATTCACAGATCCTGACAGTTTAGATACTAAACACTATTCTTCCAATATCCGTATCTATTATTTCAAAAAATCTGAAGACAGATGTTCTGAAAATGAATAATATTAACGTTTGCTGAATTGAAACTTACGACGAGCTTTTGGACGACCTGGTTTCTTACGTTCAACAGAACGCGAGTCGCGGGTCATAAAACCCTCTTCACGAAGAGCTTTTTTATCTTCAGGATTAATTTTTACAAGTGCTCGGGATATAGCTAAACGCAAAGCTTGTGCTTGACCATTATAGCCACCGCCATCCAAATTTACCCGAATATCATATTTCTCCTCCACATCAAGCTTCTTCAGAGGTTGAGTAACAACATATTGAAGCAGAGATGAGGGGAAATACTCCTTCAGCTCCCTCTTATTTATAATAATATTTCCTGATCCCTCACTGACGAAGACACGCGCAACAGCGCTTTTACGACGACCTAATGCATTAATTACTTCCATTCTTTGTCTTTTAAATATGTGAGTTTATTTCTATGGTCTTAGGAGTCTGGGCCATATGTGGATGTTCGTTTCCAGCATACACATATAAATTTTTCAGAATTGAGTTACCCAGTTTCGTTTTAGGCAACATTCCTTTAACAACCTTTTTTAATAACTTCTCTGGCCCGTTTGGTTTGAGAATTATCTCAGCCGGTGTAATTCCGTACTGTCCCCCTGGATATCCAGTATACCTTAGATAGACTCTATCTGTCCATTTTTTCCCTGTCAACACTACTTTTTCGGCATTAATAACTATCACGTTATCACCACAATCAACATGCGGAGTGAAATTTGGTTTATGTTTACCGCGCAATAATTTTGCTATTTCGGATGCGAAACGTCCAAGTACTTGATCTGTAGCATCAATAACAACCCATTCCTTGGTTACAGTTGCCTTATTGGCTGAAATTGTCTTATAACTTAAAGTATTCATTCTTTAAATTGTTAATAATTTTATGTGAAACCCGTCGTTTCACAACAACAGGGGAACTTCCTAAATCGCCTGCGAATGGTGGTAGGCTATACCCCTTTCCCTCACTCGGAAGTTTAACTCACTGATAATTAATCTTTTCTCACAAAGATTGATAATAATCGGCTTGCAAAATTACTCTTTTAGAATGAATCATCAAAACAAAATAGCTTTTTTTTCTTTTTAATGTAAAAACTCACATAGGTCAAAACTTCCCATGAGACTTTGTCACAAGCCATTTATTCAAGGATATAAGTACAAGGCCTAGCACTACACTAATACCAGCTATAGCGGCAAACACCTCCATAGCACCCATTCTAGAGGCGTAAGATGCAATAACTCCACCGGCTAAGTTAGCTATAAAGCTACTCATAAACCAAACGCCCATCATTAGCGATGCTAATCTGAGCGGTGAAAGTTTGGTTACCATAGACAATCCTATAGGTGAAAGAGATAACTCTCCGAATGTATGCAATAGATAAGCACCCACCAAAAACAGAAGATTTGCCTTAACAGTTACATCAGGATTATTACCTCCTCTTTGAACACATGCCACAAACATTAAAAGAAAACCGACACCTAAAAGAATCATTCCCATGCCCATTTTAACAGGCACAGAAGGCTCTTTCCCTCTCCTGTTAAGCCACATCCAGAGTGATGAAAACAGGGGGGCAAATAGTACTATAAAAAGGGGATTTATAGACATAAACCAGGATGTCGGTATGTTAAAACCGAAAAACGTCCTATTAATAAATTTTTCAGTATAAAGTGTCATTGAGCTACCTGCCTGTTCAAAACCTGCCCAGAAAAAAACACAGAAAAGAACCAAAATCAAAATTACTCGGGTTCTATCTTTTTCTTCTTGTGACAAAGGCTTTTTTTTATCAGATTTACAGTTCTCTACTAGCGCTGGAGTTTTTCCTATATCACCAAGAAAACGTTCTCCTAATAGATTAAAGAGCAACTGTCCAATAAGCATACCTAATCCGGCTGCAAAAAAACCCAAACGGTAGCCGTAATGAATACTTAAATAACCACAAATCAAAGGTGAAAAAAAGGCACCTAAATTTATTCCCATATAAAAAATGGTAAAAGCTGAATCTTTCCTAGAATCATTGGGTTCATAAAGATCGCCAACCAGAACAGAAATATTAGGTTTAAAAAAACCATTCCCCACAATCAGTAAAAAAAGCCCCGCATAAAGAAAAAAAATATTTGATTGAGCTGCAAGAAAAAACTGACCGAACATCATTGTAACGCCTCCAATTGTAATTGCTTTTCTTTTGCCCAGATAGTTGTCAGAGAGCCATCCCCCTATCAGGGGAGTTATATATACAAATCCTGTAAAAAAACCATATAGTAATGTGGCATTCTCTTCGGAAAAACCAAGTCCTCCCTCTATCAATGACTTAGTAAGATACAGCACGAGCAATGCTCGCATTCCATAATAACTGAATCTCTCCCACATTTCTGTAAAAAAGAGTAGATAAAGCCCTTTGGGATGTTTTTTATTGGACATAATATAATTAGTTATTCGACGCCAAAAATAGCATTTATCTAATAATCATAAAATGATGACACAAAAAATATATGTTATATTAATAAATTTCGCCGTAGCTTAAATGTCTACGGCGAAATTTTAAAAATTCACATTTTTCGGAGTACGGGGGAACGGAATCACATCGCGTATATTCTGCATACCGGTTACAAACAGTAACAAACGCTCAAATCCTAAACCAAAACCACTATGAGGACATGTACCAAATTTACGAGAATCAAGATACCACCACATATCTTTAAGAGGAATATCATGCTCTTTTATACGATTAAGTAATATATCATAATTCTCTTCCCTTTCTGAGCCTCCAATAATCTCTCCTATCTTAGGGAAAAGAACATCCATGGCACGTACCGTTTTTCCATCCGGATTCACTTTCATATAAAAAGCCTTTATCTCTTTAGGATAATTTATCATAATAACAGGGCGCTTAAAATGCTCCTCTACTAGATAACGCTCATGCTCTGAAGCAAGATCAACACCCCAATAAACCGGATAATCAAACTTATACCCATCAGCTACAGCCTTTTCCAAAATTGCAATACCCTCTGTATATTCAAGTCTTACAAAATCGGTTTCAGTAACCGATTTTAAACGTTCTATAAGATTCTTGTCAATCATCTTGTTCAAAAAGCCAAGATCGTCTTTGCAGTTATCAAGCGCCCATTGAATGCAATACTTGATAAACTCTTCGGCAAGATCCATGTTATCATGAATGTCATAAAATGCCACTTCTGGTTCAATCATCCAAAATTCAGCTAAATGACGGGGCGTATTTGAATTCTCAGCTCTAAAAGTGGGACCAAATGTATAAATTGCTCCAAGAGCCGTAGCAGCAAGCTCCCCTTCAAGCTGTCCAGAAACAGTTAAACTTGCAGGTTTACCAAAAAAGTCATTATCATAATTTACCTCTCCATTACTATTCCTTTCCGGATTATCTATATTTATGGTAGTAACCTGAAACATCTGCCCAGCACCCTCACAGTCAGAAGCAGTAATAATTGGTGTGTGAAAATAAAAAAAACCTCTATCGTGAAAAAATTTATGAATCGCATAAGCCATGTTGTGACGAATACGAAATATTGCACCAAAAGTATTGGTACGTAGCCTCATATGGGCAAACTGACGCATATATTCAAAAGATTGCCCCTTTTTTTGCATAGGATAATCTGGTGGACAATCGCCAAGCAGATCAATGTTATATGCACGAATCTCTACCGATTGTCCAGATCCTATACTCTCAACAACCTCGCCTCTCACACTCACACAAGCACCTGTTGTGACTCTCTTCAAAATATCACTGTCAATCCTATCTATCTCAACAACAGCCTGAACATTCTTAATTGTCGAGCCATCATTAATTGCGATAAAAGAGACTGACTTACTATCACGACGAGTTTTCACCCAGCCTTTGACCAATACATTGCAGCCTATCTCGCATTTATCAAGAAGGTCGGCCACTTTAATTCTTCTATTACTTTTCATCAAAAAAATCCATCGTTTTTTATAAAGGCTACTATTCGTAAGCCCCCATTCTAAGCATATTCACCTCTTTTTCAGTCAAGAAACGCCAGTCTCCCCGACGAAGTCTTTTCTTTGTCAAACCAGCAAACTGTACACGGTCAAGCTTGGTAACTCTATAACCTAGTGCATCGAACATTTTACGAACAACACGATTACGGCCAGAATGTATCTCTATTCCAACCTGCGTCTTATCTTCGTTCACATAACTGATCTCATCGGCACGAGCCTCTACACCATCGCCAATGTCAACTCCATTCAACAAATTCTGCATATCCTCAGCCGATACATTTTTATCAACTCTAACATGATAAATTTTCTTTTTCATAAATCTTGGGTGAGTAAGCTTTGAAGCCATTTCTCCATCGTTTGTTAAAAGAAGTACACCGGTTGTGTTACGGTCAAGACGTCCAACGGGATAAACTCTTTCAGAACAAGCACCTTTAATATGGTCCATTACAGTTTTACGCTCCTGCGGATCATCAACTGTAGTTACACAATCCTTAGGTTTATTCAGTAATATGTAGATTTTACGTTCTAAACTTACAAGCTGATCATGAAAAAACACATTATCACCTCTTTTAATCTTTGTTCCAAGTTCAGTAATTGTCTTGCCATTTACTTTAACAACACCAGCTGATATAAACTCATCAGCTTCACGACGGGAACAGACTCCGGCATTAGCCAAATACTTATTCAATCGTATTGGTTCATTAGGATCATGAATAATATCGGGATATTCAATTCGCTTTCCGCGATTGTCCATTTTTTTCTTAAAGCCGGTTGATTTTTTAAACTTCTGCCCATACGAACGATTATCACTTCCGTAATTTGTTCTATACTCACCTTCATTTGGATAAGAACGATACTCTCTTTTCTGACCGGCTGCACCTCCTCTAAAATTATTAACTACATCTTTCTGATCCGTCCACTGAACTCTTTCTCTATAAAAACGGATCTGTTTATCTTCCTGATTATAAGAATGGTAAGAATTATCCTGATTGCGGAAACGGTCCTGGTTATAGGAACGATTCCTATTGTAGGGACGATTCCGGTTATTGGCATACTGCCTGTCTTGATTATATGAGCGATTTTGATTTTCGCCCTGTTGAGGCTGGCGACCTACTCTAGAATAATTAGATTGTTTATCTACATCCACTCTTACAAAGCGAGGACGCTGTCCTCTACGCTCATTTCGCATGTCATCTTTATCGTCGGAATTGTGGTCGAAACGATTAAATTTGTTTTCAAATTCGTCTTGTCTATTGTCTTCTTCAAAAAATTGATTTCCTTTCTCTGTTTCCATTTCCATTGTTGTTTTGTAATTAACTTTTTTCAACCTCACGGTTATATAAACCCAGACTTAGTATATAGACATTAAACTCCGTAGTAATTATCTGGCGTTATTTTTTTTAATTCATTTTTTACTGGTTCAGCAATATTTAAATTGTCAATAAATTTAAATATAGATTCTTTCGTAATTGTACTATTTGTTCTGGTTAACTCTTTCAAAGCCTCATAAGGATGGGGATAACCTTCACGACGAAGAATTGTCTGAATAGCTTCGGCAACCACACTCCAGCAGTTCTCAAGATCAGATGTTATCATACTTTCATTAAGCAGTAGTTTTTTTAACCCTTTCAATGAATTTTTGACAGCAATAATCTGATGCCCAAAAGGAACACCTATATTTCGTAAAACTGTTGAATCGGTCAAATCGCGTTGCATTCTTGATATCGGTAATTTCAAAGCAAAATGATTCAATAGAGCACTTGCAATGCCTAAATTTCCCTCGGCATTCTCAAAGTCAATAGGATTTACCTTATGCGGCATAGCACTTGACCCCACCTCTCCCGATTTTATATGTTGCTTAAAATAATCCAAAGAGATATACTGCCAAAAATCCCTGTTCATATCTATCTGAATTGTGTTCAACCGTTTCATTGCATCAAACAGAGCAACCATATTATCATAATTTGATATTTGTGTTGTGTACTCTTCGCGTTCAAGTCCCAGCCTCTCTTTTAGAAATGTTGTTCCAAAATTTCTCCAATCTATAGAAGAGTAGGCTACATTATGTGCATTATAATTTCCGGTGGCACCTCCAAATTTGGCAGAAACGGGTATAGCTTTAAGAAATTCCATCTGCTTCTCAATACGATATGCAAAAACCATTATCTCTTTTCCTAAACGAGTTGGTGATGCTGGTTGTCCATGTGTTCTAGCCAACATAGGGATATCTTTCCATTCATTTGCGTAGCTTCTCAACATCTCTATCAACTCCTGCAGCACCGGATAATAGAGATCAGACAATGCCTCTTTAATTGATAGAGGTATTGCTGTATTATTTATATCCTGTGATGTTAAACCAAAGTGAATAAACTCTGTATAAGAGGACAAGCCAGATATTTTTTCAAACTTTTCCTTTAGGAAATACTCTACTGCTTTAACGTCGTGATTGGTTGTTTTTTCAATCTCTTTTACTCTCTCTGCATCTTTTTCCGAAAACTCTCTCCATATTGATCTTAATTGAGTGAAAAGAGTAGAATTTACTCCAACAAGTTGTGGCAATGGAATCTCACACAGTGCAATAAAATATTCAATTTCAACCCTTACTCTATATCGTATCAGGGCAAATTCTGAAAAATAGTTAGTAAGCAATTCTGTACTGCTTCTGTAGCGTCCGTCTATAGGCGAAATCGCTGTGAGTTGGTTAAATTTCACTGATTTATTAGTTAAGCTATTGTGCTTCTCCGCAATAGTACAAAGTTAGTAATAATATAAAAGTCTGCTGCCTGTTTAATATATAAAAAATCGATATCTACATAAAATAAACTCTTTTCGCATAGATTTTACAAGAAATTGACTAACGTTATCTTTTTAAAAATGACGGATAACAGATTTCTCCTTAATTTTCGATCTTTTATTAATCGTAATGTGGGCGTTGACGGATTCGAACCGCCGACCCTCTGCTTGTAAGGCAGATGCTCTGAACCAGCTGAGCTAAACGCCCGATTTTTTATTTGTAATTAGAGTCTTCGCTTAAACTCTGTGACATTTGTTGCTTTCACCGCCGACTCTTCCGTCTAAGACGGAATACTCTGAACCAGCTGAGCTAAATACTCGAAAATAAATCCTTAAATCTGTAATACTTTACTTCTAAAGCGGTGCAAAGATACAACT